>JBJEQD010000149.1:0-20818 GCA_051881575.1 Acutalibacteraceae bacterium
ATCTTGGTTCTCGGGAAGCTCTCGCAAATTTCAATCTTTCTCGGGCAAGAGAATTTTGCAAGATTCTTTTTACAGAATGCCTGAATCTTGTCAATCGCTTCGTCATTATTCATCGGATATTCAAGCGTTACGCAAAGCTTAACGCAGGGCTTATTCTTTTGATAGCCCTGAACTGCACAGGCTTCGCTGACAAACGGAAGCTGAATGACCGCATTTTCAATATCAATCGGATATACATTGTATCCCGAAATGATAATCATGCGCTTCTTTCTGCCCGTGAAATAAACAAAGCCGTCGGAATCCATATAACCGAGGTCGCCAGTCAAAACCCAGCGGTCTCCGTTTTTGTCGGTATAAACGCCGTCATCCATAATGCTGTTATCGCCGTTAAAATAGCCCTGCATGACGGTATCGCCCTTAACGACGATTTCGCCTGTCTGACCTTCGGGAACTCTGCATTTCTTCTCATCCCAGATTTCAACAACGATATCACCGAGCGGCTTGCCGATTGAATCGGGTTTGCAGTTTTCATAGGTATTAACGGTACAAACGGAAGAAACCTCCGTCAAACCGTAGCCTCTGAAAAGCTTACCCTTGCCGCCGTTTTCCGCAATGGTCTTGTTGAAATCACGGACAAATCTTTCAGGCAGAAAATCGCCGCCGCAGAAAAGCAAACGGAGCTTTTTAAGGTGTGGTCCGCTAAAATGCTTTTCTTCATACATTTTCTTGAACATGTTGGGAACGCCGAGTATGAAGGTTACATTGTATTTTCTGAGATACTTGTTTGCGGATTCAGGGTTAAACTGAGGCATTGGAATTGAAGTGTAACCATGAGTAATGGGATAATGAACCGCAATTCCGAGACCGAAAGCATGGAAAATCGGAAGAACAAAAAGAGAATACTCCGAACCAGCCTTATGAGGGCTGTCAAGCGAGCAAAGCTTTTCGGAAAGATTATTTATATTATTGCTTGAAAGCATAATAGTCTTGCTTTTGCCCGTTGTTCCGCCGCCGTGAAGATAAACAGCGGTTTTTGAGCCGTCATGGAAATCGTCGGATTTTTTTCTTTCGCCGATTGAAAGCGCTTTTAGATATTTAACGGGATTTTTGAAATTTTCAATACCCTTGCTTTTTATTTTTTCAAAAACTTTAAAAGGCGGAACGGCGGGAGCAATCAGATAATCGGAGTTTGAACAGACTATGCAGGTGTTGCCCGATTTATTGATAACATCCGTATATTTTGCTGCAAGAATATCAAGCACAAATATCGCCTTAGAGCCTGTTTCTCTGATTGATTCCAAAAGCTCATCGGGAGAAGTTAAAGGATGAACTATGTTTGCAATAACGCCGATTTTGTTTAAAGCATAAAAAGTTGTGAACGCATGAACGATATTCGGAATAAATATCGTTACAACATCCCCCGCTTTGACTCCGAGAGAGTTAATATATGCGGAAAGTGAATCAATATCTTTGAGAATTCTCGATAGCTTAACCCTGCTGCCGAACGCAAGAACGGCATCAAAGTCCCCCGTTTTCTTTGAACAGTTTTTCAAATAATCATAGCAAGTTAAATTCATTAAATCTACCAATCCAATTTATAATTTTGCCGTCTTGACAAAACCCGTTAAACGGCACATTAATATTAACAATTTTATATAGTTTTGTCAATTTAACAGTTAATATATTAATAAAAACTTAATATTCACATTATGAAATTTGAGAGTATTATCTCGTCATCATCGGTGACTGAAGCGATAATTCCGTCATTATCAAAGGTTGCAAAAATCGGAACTCGTGCATCCACGGTCAAAGTCCATTTGACATTCGGATAAACCTTGCCGAGCTGATTTGTTACAATCGCAATCTGCGGCGAAAGCTTTTTGATAAAGCTTTTTGACGATGAGCCGTAATAGCCGTGATGACCGATTTTCAAAATATCGACATGTCCTATTTTATCCCCGAGCAAATCTTCAAGTCCGCTCGATTTAGTGATATCAGCCGCAAGAAAAGCAGATTTTGTGCCTTTAGTTATCTTAACGCCGACGCTTGAAGCGTTTTCTCCCCTGCCCTCAAGCGAACGAGGAGTTTCGGTGTTAAAAAACTGCAAAGTGAAATCACCGAACAAAAACGGTTCGGTCGGCAAAGAGCTGACTATTTCAACATTTCTATCGGTCAGATCATTTATTATTTCATTATAGATTTCCCCGATTTTCCAGCCCTCAACCTCAAAATCCTTGGCAATCTCAGGGTCAAAAATCTTGAAATATGCTTTGTTGATTTCGATTTCGCTGTCGTTTATAATTGCATGAAAAGAGCCGATATGGTCATAATGGCAATGAGTTCCGAGAATAAAATCAAGCTTAACTCTGCCGTTTTCATCCCTGCAAACCTTTTTAATATACTCAACAACTTCTTTTTCGTAGCCTTTATATTCTGTTTTGCGGCGGGGATTGCTGTTACCCTCTCCCGAATCAATCAGCGCAAATTTTCCGTTGCTTTCAATCAGAATTGCATCGGAATTCGCAGTGTTCAAAAAATGAATTCTATCGTCGCCGTATTCATATGTAAAACTCTCGGGTTTTACATCGTATTTTCTGCAAAATGAATTACCGAGGGCAACCGTTACAATATCAAGAACAAAAACGGAAATCATTAACGGAACGATAATCCATGTTGCGATTTTTTTAATCTTTTTCTTATCCATTACACTCTCCGAAAAGCTTAATATATCTATTTTAACACAAAAATATTTTTTTTACTATACTTTTTATTAAAAACTTTTCAAAAACTGCTTGTATAGTTTCGGATTTTAATGTAAACTATTATAAAACCATAAAAAATTGAAACGGAGTATAATCCTTGGATTCATTTAACAAAAACAATATAAATTCATATCTGAATAATACGGTTTTAATTCTGACAACAGTATTTCCGCTTGCTTTGAGCATGGGCGTTTGCTCGAGCATCGGAGCATTTGCAGGAATATTCTTTTCAATCATTGCATCAATTTTTGCAGATGAACCGAAAATGAAAATGCCGATATATACCGCTTTTTTGATTATAAGCTATACTTTCAACGGTTTCGGCTTATCAACTCTTTCTCTTTCAATTGTTATTTCGGGCTTACTGCTCATAATATGCTCATTTTTTTGCAAAAAGCTTAAAATTGCTCTTTATTCTCCTTTCACAAGCGCAGTAATGCTTGCAACAGCTCTGACGGTTACGGTTCTTTTCACAACGGATTATTTCGGAATCGGAGCTGATGGAAACACCGTTACCGAAATGCTCGCTTCTTATCGTTCGCTCGGCTTTCACCCCAACTGGAGAGGCGTGCTTTACGGCACAATCGTTATGGTTATAATGATAACCTTTCCCCGAAAATTCAAAAAGTTCTGTAAAACCGTTAACGCTTCGTTTATTGCACTTGCTCTGACTCTGATTTTAAATCTGTTTTTAAATCCGCCGTTTATGAAAACCGCAATCAACGAAATCGGCGCTTCTTCTTTATCAATCAGCAGCAGTATTATTTTACCGAATTTGTTTGAGTTCGGCAAACCTGATATTCTTGCGGCTGTTTTGTCGGGTATCGCAATGGTAATTCCGTGCCTGTTTATTCTGATGAGCAATAATGCGGAAAAGAAAGACTATATTGCAGGCGGCGTTTCAAACTGCATATTCGGCTTCTCATGCTCTATGCCCGTTCCGACTCTTAACAAAAAGAAAAAACTTGCAAGCGGGATTACTGCCGCTACAATTATCGCTTTATTCTTCATGTTCGGCTCAAGTTTAATTGAAAGAATCCCCGTTCATTCCTGCGCTGTTGTTCTGATTGTCGGCGCATGGCAGAGTATTTCGGGGCTTAAACTCAAAAACACTTTTTCAAATGCGGTTTCAATCATTTGCTTTGTCCTCTGCTTAGCATCATGTTTGATTCTCGGAATTGTTCACGGACTTATTATTTCAGCCTTGATTTTTACGGTTTTCTGCATTTTTGCCCGAAGCAAAGTTACCCTCAAAGATTCTTGAAAAATGAACGGTTTGCGCATTTCAGAAATTCTTTCAAAGCGTTATTCAGATTCAGAGCATTTTCGATATTTGATTTTCGGCGAAGCTCAATTTCACATTTATTGTTAACAGCAATCAGCCTGCGGATTTCTTCTCCGCAGGTTTTTTTCTTTTTTATTAACCCCTCAATTATATTAAAAAGTCCGTTTAATTGAGTGTTCAAAAGGTTTTTGACCGAAATTCCGCCAGATAATGAATTATTGAATGATGAAGCCGCATTTTCTATATTCAATAAGATAAACGATAATTCGGCAATATCTTCTCTGTCGATGGGCGGCAAAAAATCATCTGTCAATCTGATGCAAATGTCATTAAACACTTTATCAGAATTTTCAGCTTTATTCTGCTTAGTTACCGATCTGCACTGTGATTCCAAAGCTTTCAGATAATAATTACTGCTTTTCATTTAATCACCCGCTAAAATACTTTCAGATAAATACACGCAATCCCCCAACTCAATAAACAGCATCCCGGAAAAGTGAAAATCCAAGCTGAAATGATTTCACCCGCAACGCTCCAATCAACCGATTTCGGACTTCTTGCAACTCCGACGCCCATAACAGCGGAGGTTTTGGTGTGGGTGGTGCTGACGGGCAAGCCGAATAAGGTTGAAATGAAAAGGCAAACCGCACCCGAAAGATCTGACGCAAAACCCTGATCTTTTCTGAGCTTTATCATATCCATACCGACAGACTTGATAATTCTCCCTCCGCCCGTTGCTGTTCCCAAAGCAATAATCAATGAGCAGAGAACAAGCGCCCACAGAGGAGATTTTTCGCTTGATGATTTTCCCGATGCCGACAAAACAAGCATAAGAACCGCTGCAAATTTCTGAGAATCCTGCGCACCGTGCATAAAAGCCATCAGAACAGCCGATGCAATCTGAGACCGTTTAAACAGGCGGTCGGATTTTGATTTTTTTATGTTTTTAAATATACTTATAATTAATTTTGAGAATAAAAAGCCGAAAATAAAACCCATTGCAGTTGAAAGAATTAAGCCGTAAAACACCTTTGCACATTCCGATAAATCAATTCCGCCGAATCCTCCGCTGACCGCAACGCTTGCGCCGGTCAGCCCTGCAATCAGAGCATGGCTCTCGCTCGTCGGAATGCCGAACGCCCATGCGGCAGTTGCCCATATTACTACAGCACTCATAGCCGCACAAAGCGATACAAGAGCAAGCTTTCCGTCAGAACCGAAATCAGCTATATTTATTACTGTTTTAATAACCTTACTGCTGAAAATTCCCATAACCAACGAGCCGCATAAATCCGAAACAGAAGCAAGCAAAACTGCTTGACGGATTCCGACTGTACCCGTAACAACGCAGGATGCGATTGCATTCGGCGCATCCGTCCAACCGTTGACAAATGCAACAGAAAGAGTCATAACAACAGTCAGAAAAACAGAGAAATCCGATATTGTGAATTTTGCAAATTCCAAAAAGCTCATATAATCTCCAAATAAAAAAATAAAACGCTCTCAAAATGAAAGCGTTTTAAAGTCCCGATATTATTTAAATAAGTTTCCGCCTGATGAATCAATGCCGACAACGACAGGGAAATCCTCAAGAACGAGCCTTTTAACGCTCTCGCACCCCAAATCTTTGAAAGCAATTTCTTCACAGCCGATAATATGCTTTGCATAAAGTGCGCCCGCTCCGCCGATTGCGCAGAAATAAACTGATTTATTCCTGACTATCGCTTCACAAACCGCTTCATTGCGCTGTCCTTTGCCGATCATTGCGGCTAAACCGAGGTCAAGAAGTCTCGGCGAATAAACATCCATTCTGCCCGAAGTAGTCGGGCCGCAACTGCCGATAACCATTCCGTCAGGCGTCGGAGTCGGCCCTGCAAAATAAATACATGCTCCTTGAAGCACGAAAGGAAGATTTTCACCTTTATCAAGAAGTTCAAATATCCTCTTATGAGCCGCGTCTCTCGATGTATAAACCGTGCCGCTGAGGAGCACCCTGTCCCCTGCTTTAAGAACGGAAGCATAATCTTTGATTTCACTAATATTTATGTTATATTCAGCCATGTTATACTTCACCGCCGATTGAATTTATTCCGTCAGAAAGCTCCTTGATTATTGCCGAAATTTCAGACGCACTTTCATTTATAGATGAGGCGGCGCTGTTAAATTCGGCGCAGATATCCGTAAGCTTTCTGCTTATGGCTGAAACATCCGATTGAACGCTGCTGAGCTGAGCTTTCGCCTTGCAAGAGAGCGATTCAATGCGGTCTTTGACTGACTGAGATGCGCTTTCGGCTTTTAAATCAGAAAAATCAACATTCTGAAAGCTGCTCTCAATCTCTGAAAATTTTTCTTCAATTGCGGCAATTTTTTCTTCGCAAAGCTGAAGCTTGCTTCTGTATTCTTCAATGCTGACCTGAGATTCTTCGATTTTTAAAGCATATGCGGCATTCGCTTCAATAAGACCTGCATTTTCTGATTTTAATGATTCATTTTCGTTTTTCAGGCTTGAAATCTCTCCGTCGGCTGAAGATTTGTCGTTGCTCAGCTCTCTTTTCAAGCCGACAATCTCTGTCTGAAGTTGCTCAATATAATTAAGCACGCCTTCCTTTTTAAATCCGCCGATAACCGATTTTTTTAATATCCGGTCTGAACCCATTTTTATAACACCCTTTCGTCGGCTGTTATGCCGATGCTTATTTTAAAAGTAATATTTCTGAAACCCCTTCATCAATAACCGCAGATTTTCCGCCGCTGTAGATGATGAAGCTGTTTTTGCCGTCATTATCCGATATAAAGCCCGCTTTTCCTTCGTCTGTGTAATTAAAGGTTGAAACGACAATATGGGAGCCGATAAGTGTTTCTTTTCCGTCGGAATAAAGATAATAATTTGCAACGGGCTGAGGCTTTGAAACATCATTATCTTTCAGTATTACAATATCAGAATCGTTTTCAATTGTAAAAGCACCTGCGGCGTTTGATATTTTATTATGCTTTTCACCGTCATAATAATAAATATCGCCCGAATTTTTGTTGATATCCGATTTCAGATATAAGATTCCGTCGCCGATGAAACGGTAACTTGAAATTCCCGTATCAATTCCGATTTCTGCCGAAGGCATAAGCTTTTCATCAAGACTGTTTGTGTAAAGACTCAGCTTTTCGCCGCCGCTTTCACGGACAACGGCGAATATTCTGCCGCCCTGCTTGCCAAATGAAAATAAAGTCTTTGATTTATCGTATCCGCTGAGCTCTGATGTTACAATCCCGTTTTTGCCGTAAGCGGCATAAGCCATACCCTTTGATTTAATACTGTCGGAAACCACAGAACGGGCATATTCAAGAACCTCATCCATGGAACTGCGTCTTGCAATTTCGACGAGCGTTCCCATGTCTGTGTCGCTCTGCGTGACCTGAGTGCTTTCATAGATAATCTTAGGCTCACCGAATGCCGAAACCGTGTATACATATTCGGGATTGATATTTTCGGCAACCTTGAAATTGCCGGAAGAATTATAAGCAAAAGCGTTAAATATCGGAGCGGAAAAATCACCGTTAATCATAGATTCATTGAGAACGGTTCGTATTTCATCTCTTATCAGCTTATCCTGATAAGTCTTTAAAGCTTCATTGTATTCATGCGAAATGCCGAAAAATGAAAAGAAATCATTTCTCTCAGGCTTTGTGACGGTTTTATCGCTCTCGGCGTAAGCATCGGCAATAACATAGCTCCATGAAACATTCTCACTCGATGAAGTGAAGTAATAAAGATTCCCTCCGGGCTGATAGTCGTCATATCTGACAAGATAAGTGTTGTCACAAATAAGATATGGCTCGCTGTCGGCATAAGCGATGTATAAATCTGTCATGCCGCTGTTAATCTTCGATTTTGTCTCATAAATAATATGGGGCTTATCGGTTTTATTATAAGAAAAAATGTCGGTAAGATTTCTGCAAATCTCAGTTGCCGCTCCGTTCTCATATTTATAAAGAACACGGTTATCAATATGCATTTTAGTGAAATAAAGAATATTTGAACCTTTTAACGGAAATATGCTTTCGACATTGCTTGAAAAGGTTTCAATCTGATTGCTCTCAATGTCGCAAACACAGCCCTCATAAGCTCTCTGCTCTTCATTCATTCTGAGATAATAGGCTTTGCCTGAGATAATTTCAAATTCTTTTTTTATTCCGACATCAATAATTCTCGGTTTCTGAAGTTCGCTTCTGCGCTTTTCTATATAATATAAATCATAAAGATCGTTACCGGATGAAGATTCAACGGTATAAAAAACACGGTTTGACTCTTCGTCGCACTTGAATCCGCCTGCGCTAAGCTCCGAAATTACTTCTTCTTTGCCGTCAATTCTGACGATGCTGTCAGAGTCCTTTTTATAAACGGCAATTCCCTTGTTTTCAAGCTTTGTTCCGCTCGTCAGCTGATAAATAACAACTCCTGCGCAAATCAGCGCAATCAATGCGGCAACAGCCGCAAGAGAGAAAGCGACTTTTTTAGATATTCTTTTCCCCGAAGATAATTCCAAAGTCAACACCCTAACCTTATTCTTCTAAACAGGCGGTTGCCCCGAAAAACGGAGCAGCCGCCCATTGATTATTTCATTGAAACAGCCTGTTTTGCCTTTTCAACAATATTCTGTGCATCCAAGCCGAAAATATGAAGGAGTTCAACTGCGGGGCCTGATTTTCCGAAAACATCGTTAACGCCGAGTCTGACAACGGGAACAGGCTTTCCGCCCTCGCAAACAGCTTCGGCAACTGCACTTCCGAGACCGCCGATAATGCTGTGTTCTTCAGCGGTAACAACAGCTCCTGTCTTTGAAGCGGATCTAAGAACGGTTTCTTTATCAAGAGTCTTAATGGTATGAACATTAACAATCTCAGCGCTGATTCCCTGCTCTGCAAGAATCTTTTTTGCTTCAATCGCTTCATTTACCATAAGACCTGTTGCGCAGATTGTAACATCCGTACCTTCGCTGAGAACAACGGCCTTGCCCCACTCAAATTTATAGCTTTCATCAAAAATTGCGGGAACGGCAAGTCTGCCGAATCTCATATAAACAGGGCCTTCATATTCGGCGGCAGCCAGAACAGCTGCTCTTGCTTCAACGGCATCGGCAGGATTAATAATTGTCATACCGGGGATTGCACGCATGAGAGCAATATCCTCGCAGCACTGATGGCTTGCGCCGTCTTCACCGACGGAAATGCCTGCATGAGTTGCGCCGATTTTAACATTCAAATGAGGGTAAGCAATTGAATTTCTGACCTGCTCATAGGCTCTGCCTGCCGCAAACATTGCAAATGTGCTTGCAAAAACAGTATAGCCCGTGGTTGCAAGACCTGCGGCAACGCCCATCATGTTGCTCTCGGAGATACCGCAGTCAATAAATCTGTCAGGGAAAGCCTTTTTGAACATTCCCGTTTTGGTTGCGGCGGCAAGATCGGCATCAAGGACAACAACTTTATCGTTTTTTTCACCAAGCTCAACAAGAGCTTTTCCGTATGCTTCACGGGTTGCGGTTTTAATAATATCACTCATGTTTGTTCACCGATCCTTTCCTCAGGCTTCAAGCTCTGCAAGAGCCTGCGTAAGTTCACTCATTGCCTGCTCATACTGCTCGGCATTGGGTGCCGTTCCGTGCCATGAAACCTGGTCTTCCATATAAGAAACGCCCTTGCCTTTAACGCTGTTTGCAATAATAACCGAGGGCTTGCCTTTAAATTCGGCGGCAGCATTGAAAGCCGCATCTATTTCATCAAAGCTGTGAGCGCAGATTTCAATAACATTCCATCCGAAAGCCTTGAATTTTTCGGGAATCGGATAAGGAGAGTTAACCTCGGATATTTTACCGTCAATCTGCAAACCGTTATTATCAACAACGGCTACAAGATTGTCAAGACCCTTTGCGGAAGCAAACATTGCTGCCTCCCATACCTGACCTTCCTGAATCTCGCCGTCGCCGAGAACGGTATAAACTCTGTAGTTCTTTCCGCCAAGCTTTGCTCCGAGCGCCATACCGCAGGCGGCGGAAATTCCCTGACCGAGAGAGCCTGTGCTCATATCAACGCCGGGAGTATACTTAATGCTCGGATGACCCTGAAGCATTGAATCGCTCTTTCTCAGAGTCTTTATTTCCTCAACAGGAAAATAACCTTTAAGAGCAAGAACGGAATAGAGGGCGGGTGCGGCATGACCCTTTGAAAGAACGAATCTGTCTCTGTCCTCGCTCTTGGGATTCTGCGGGTCAACATTCATGTGATGAAAATACAAATAGGTTATAATGTCAACGCAGGAAAGCGAGCCGCCCGGATGGCCGGATTTTGCATTGAAAACCCCTTCAATAATACCCATTCTCGCTTTACAAGCCTTGATTTTTAACTGTTTTCTGATAA
The DNA here is from genome assembly GCA_051881575.1 of Acutalibacteraceae bacterium. GTDB lineage: Bacteria > Bacillota > Clostridia > Oscillospirales > Acutalibacteraceae > CAG-177. The sequence continues at coordinate 10,459 of JBJEQD010000149.1, forward strand.
CTGCATCCATTGCAGCCACCTCCCGATTTTTATATTTTTATGTTGATAGTTATTCTTTTGACTCAATATATTCAAGAAAATCGGCAACTGCTCCCTTGTTGCAATGGCAGGCAACAAATTCCGAAATATTCTTCAGTTCCTTCGGCGCCTGACCGCAGCAAGCGGGAACTCCGACGCTTTTCAGCATATCAAAATCATTGAAATAATCGCCGATTGCTCCGGTGTGAGACGGGTCAATACCGAAAATTTCGGCAAGCTTCATAACTGCCGTTCCCTTGTGAGTATTTCTTGCAAGAATTTCAAAGCTTGCAACAGAAGATGACATCAGGGTTAAATCAGGGTCGGTCATTGAAGTGAAATGTTCTTTGACCTTTTTAATATGAATCGGAAGCCCCGAAAAAATAACCTTACCCCAATCTTTTTTGGGAACATCATCAATGTTTCTTATGCACTCATGCTTAAGATTATCAGCCGCAACAAAGAATCTTCCGAAATATCCTATGCCCGTAACATAAATATTATCCTTGGCAATGACAAGAACATCAACGGCGGGAAAAAGCTTTGCCGCTTCAATTGCAAGCCTCATTCCCTCATCGCTCATCGGGCTGAAATAAATCATTTCATTTTTTTCAAAATCATAAAGACCTGCTCCGTTGATAACAACCGCAGGAGTGCCGGCAATGGGAAGTCTGCGGAAATGCTTTTCCATGGACTGAGGATTTCTGCCCGATGCTAAAGTAAATCTGCCTCCCATTGAAACAAATTTTTTTATTGCTTCTTCGTTTCTCCTCGGAAGTCGGCGAAGCTTATTATTAAGCGTTCCGTCAATATCCGAGGCAATCAACCAATTTGAATAATTCTTCTTTTCCATTATTTATTAATTCTCCCGAGAAAATCGGTAAAATACTCAGGCAAAGGTGCTTCAACCCGGATATGCTCCCCCGTTGACGGATGGTCAAAGCCGAGAAGCCCCGCATGAAGACATTGACCGTTCAGAGAAATAACGCCTTTTTTCGGCCCGTAAACCGGATCGCCTGCAACGGGGTGACCGATATACGCCATATGAACTCTTATCTGATGAGTTCTTCCCGTTTCAAGCTTGAGGGCAACAAACGAAAAATCCCTGTATTCCTCAATTACATTATAATGTGTAACTGCATTTTTGGAGTTGCGCTCCGTAACGCACATCTTTTTGCGGTCATTGGGATTTCTGCCTATCGGAGCGTCAATTGTTCCGCTCCGGTCTTTGAGCCTGCCGTGAACAACGGCTCTGTATTCTCTGTCAAGTGAATGAACGCTTATCTGATTTGAAAGCGAAACATGAGCGGCATCATTCTTTGCAACAAGCAAAAGTCCGCTTGTGTCCTTATCAATTCTGTGAACAATTCCGGGTCTTATAACTCCGTTGATTCCTGAAAGATTCCCCTTGCAGTGCCAAAGAAGCGCATTGACAAGAGTTCCGCTGTAATTACCCGGTGCAGGATGAACGACCATTCCTCTCGGCTTATTGACAACGAGAAGATCGCTATCCTCATACATTATATCTAAGGGTATATTTTCAGGCTCAAGCGATATTTCTTTCGGTTCGGGAACCGTGAATGTTATAACATCTCCGATTTTCGGCTTAAAGCTTTTTGAAACTTTCTTTTCTCCGCAAAAAACGAGTCCCTCGGAAAAAAGATTCTGAACAAAACTGCGGGAATATTCCGAAAGAGCAAGGCTCAGAAGCTTATCAAGCCTTTCACCCGCCGAATCGTCATCAACCGTAAGAATGACGGGTTCATTAAATTCAACATTTGTTATCGGCTCAAGCATTTTTCTTCGCCTTTTTCTTCTTTTCGGTTATTAATTCGTATAATTCATAAAAAATGACCATAAACGCTCCGACGGTGATACAGCAATCGGCAAAATTGAAAACGGCAAAGTCAATAAAGAGCGGTTCAATAAAATCAACAACATAGCCGTATAGAATTCTGTCGATAACATTCCCGACGCCGCCTGCGATTATCAAAACAAGGCACACATTCAAAAACATGGGCTTTAATTTTTTGCTGAGAAGCAAAACAAGGCATCCCGCAAGAATGATTACGGTCACGACTGACAAAGCCTTTGTGCTGTTTGAAAAAGAGCTGAATGCCGCACCCGTGTTTTCAACATAGCGGAACTGAAAAGCTCCGAAAAGGAACTCTCTCGGTCCGTTAACCTTAACGGTTGCAACGGCGATATACTTCGTCAGGCGGTCAAGAGCGGTCAGAACTATGATTGCTGCAAGAGAAAGTGCCTGAAACATGTTAACCTCTCAATTATTATTCGTCAAACATTGAATCAAACAGCGAAGTTATATCATCGTCGTCATCGTCATTCTTTTCGCTGTCGCCGTCATCGGCAAGAGAATCAAGGTCGAAATTGAATCCTTCAAATTCTTCTTCGTCCGGTTCAACTTCCGGCACTTCCTTTTCTTCCGCAGGTTCAGAATTAAATGCCTGAGGAATAAGATCGTCAAGACTTGACGGAATGGAATCGGATGCCGAAAAATCTTCAAGACCGACGCTGTCAATCAAGCTTTCAAATTCATCTTCAACTGCATCGGAATCAATAATGTCATCATTTTCCGGCTCTGCTGCTGTTTCTTCTGGAGCATAGACAACTTCGGCTTCAATCTCTTCAGGCTCGGCTGAAGCTTCCTCGGGAATTTCTTCGGGCTCATCCGATACTGCGGGAACCTCCGCTTCGGGTTCGGCGGGAGTTTCAGTTGCAGGCTCTGAAACAGGAAGAACTTCTTCTGCAGGTTCTTCAACTTCTTCTGCTTCGGGAACAGACTGTGCTGCTTCATTGATAGCATCGAAAAGGTTCTGCGGAATATCGTCAAGAAGATTAAGCTGACCTTTGCAGAGAGCCTCAACAGATGCCTTGAATTTTGAGGTTGCGTCCTGCATCTTTGCAATTTCAGCCGTATAGAATTCATAAGATTTTTTGCTGCTGCCGATTATTTTTTTGCCCTCAGCTTCGGCATCGGCAACAATCTCGTTGGCTTTGGCTTTTGCCGCAGATATTGTCTGCTCGGTCTCTCTCTGAGCTCTTTCGGTAAGAGAAGTAACGGCAGTTCTTGCGTTATCAACAATTTCCTTTGCCTTGTCTCTTGCATCGGATACAATCTGAGCAGACTGTCTGTTGGCTCCGTCAAGAATTATCTTTGACTTTCCCTCAGCGTCGCTGACAAGCGAATCAGCCTTCTCCTTAGCGTTCTTGTTAACCGTCTCAGCCATACGGTGAGCGTCAAGAAGCGAAAGCTTGATTGCTTCCTCATCGTTGCGGTAACTTTCAACCTTATCCGCAAGAATGCTTATCTTTTTGATAAGCTCATTTTTTTCGCCGATAAGACCTTCATATGACTCGGCGACGGTTTTAAGAAAAGCATCAACCTCGTCTGCGCTGTAGGTGCCCTTGCTGATGGGAGTAAACTTTGCGTTTAATATCTGTTCGGTTCTGAGCATATGTTACACCTTTCCTCTCACAGTTTACGAATTAATAATCGGAGCCGCCGTCGGTATTACCGCTGAGCTCGTCAAGCAGTTCACCCGAAACGGGAACATTATACGGAGTAATTATGTAAGCTCTGCCGGCAACCTTTTTGAAATCGCCGTGGTTTGCATATGCGACACCGTAAAGGAAATCAATTATTCTCTGAGAAACATCATTGGGGCAGGTTTCGAGATTGAGAATAACAATTCTTTTATCATTCAGAATATCGGCAACCTCGCCGACTTCCTCAAATCTGTCAATTTTCTGAAAAACAACATGGGGCTTCGCCTGCCCTGAGGCAGACTTTGAAGAATTGATATTTACAACATTGCTGTTTGATGCGGAAGTTGTTTTTTCATTTCTGACCTGTGACTGCGAACGGGCAGCAGGTTCCGGACGAGAAGGCTCAAAATCAAAATCATCGGTATAACCCGATTCAGCGCTGTCGATATAATCATCGTCCGATACATTGATAAACTGTTTCAGCTTGTCTTTAAAGCTCATAAGAATTCCTCCTTAGTTATCTGTAGATTCTGCCGCCGAATATTGCCGAACCGATTCGGACAAGATTCGAGCCTTCGAGAATCGCCTGTTTGTAATCACCTGACATGCCCATCGAAAGGACATTCATATTTATATTATCCCTTTTTTTGCTCGCAATGTCAATAAAGAGACGGTGGATATTTGAAAAAATTGTCCGAATTTCGGCTTCTTTTTCGCAAATCGGGGCTACACACATGAGTCCGTCAATCAAAATGCCTTTAATTTCGGATATTTCACATGCTTTTTCAAAAACCTCATCACGGGAAAAACCAAACTTGCTTTCTTCATTTCCGGCATTAATTTCAAGCAAAATCTTTGTTGTAACGCCCGCTTCAACCGAGCGTTTTCCGATTTCATTTGCTATTGACACGCTGTCAACGGATTGAATCGTTTCAACCTTGCCGACAATTTTTTTGACCTTATTCGACTGCAAATGACCAATCAAATGTGCTTTGCAATCGGTCAGTTTAAGTTCAGGCTCTTTCATCAATAATTCCTGAACCTTGTTTTCTCCGATAAGATTAATGCCTCTGTCAATCGCATGATTAATAAACTTGCTTTCAACGGTTTTGGTCACCGCCATCAGTCTGACATCATCGGGGTTTCTGCCGGAAGCCAATGCCGCCTGCGCAATTTCATCGTTTATTATTTTCAGATTTTCGTCAATCGCTGAAAAGCGTTTGTTATCCGATAACCATTCCATCTTTCAATTCCTTTCCCGAGATTATAACCTCGTCATAAAGCTTCAAATGAGGATAATCAAGCTCTATATCACTGCTCTCTGAAGGCTTTGAAGCAATGACAAATGAATCCTCGGAATAAATAATATTAAGGCTTCGGAAATTGACAATGTTGCCACGCCTTATGAAAACGCCTGATTTACCGTTTTCATCAATGCGAATCGCATCTCTGTCAACCTTTAAACCCGTATATTCATTAATTACGATTTTTCCGTCAACCATTCTGAGCTGAGCCAGATGCTCATTCATCAGATTACAGCGGAAAATCATAAGAGTTTTTTCTGAATCAATGGTTTTATTAAGATATACATTGGTTTTGATAGGTTCGCTTTCAAAATCGTCAAAGACAATCCGGGCGGACATGTTGGATGTTATCTCTTTTGCCTTTGCGGAATCAATAACGGTTGCAATATACCAATTATATCCGTCAATGATTTTACCGATTGAGCCGGAGGAAGGTTCCTGCTTTTCGGCATTAAAAGCATTTTCAAGCTGTTCTTCCGTGAGAGAATCCAAATCGGAGCAAGTCAGAACATTTTCATAACCGTCAATCTTGCTGACATAATAGCCTGCACTTTCGGCGGTTATTATCTGAGTCGGATTTGCAGACGACCTCAGAGCGGAGATCTCGTTTTGAAGCGAAGCAATTTTAGCCGAGCAGTCAACATTCTTATCAAGAGAAATCTGCTTTCTTGAAAGCTTTTCGCTGAAAAGAAGCTTGTTATCGCTCAAAGAGGAAAAGTCATTATTGTAAGCGGCGTCAAGCAGCTTAATAAATTCGCTGTCTATTTCATCTGTAAGTTTTGCCAAATCAACATCTGCAAGCCTTAACTGACTGTCGATTTTTTGATAAGTTTCAAGCTTTGCTTCGAGAGAAGAAGCCTGAATATAATTCTCGGCAGAAGCCTCAGAGGGAAAAACAGCCGCAACCGTACTGCCTCGGCTGACTCTTTCGCCGTTTTCGGCAAGAGGAACGGTTACACCGCTTGCGGGAGAGGTCAGCAGAGTTTCATCACGGATAATGAACATCTTTGCGTCAATCGTTTCAAGCACCGTCTGTTCGGTGACAGTCACGGTTGAATAAGTTCTGCCGACAAGATTATACATTTCCGCCGTAAAGAAAAGGACAATTATCAATGCGGCGGCTGCCGCAAGCACTTTTAAGAGTCTGTCCTTGCTTTTCATTCTCTCCGCTCCCCTTCCTTTATTATTTTAATTGCAGTATCGGCAATTTCATCAAAACTGCCGTAATCGTCAATATAAATATAGTTAATGTTTTCGCACCGTCTGAACCAAGTCAGCTGGCGCTTTGCGTAACGCCTTGTCTGCATTTTCAAATTCTCAACACATTCTTCGAGCGAAGCCTTGCCTTCAAAATACGGAGCAAGTTCTTTATATCCTATAGCCTGCTTTGCCGTTGAGCCTGCATGAGAGCCTAAAAAGCTTTTCGCTTCATCAAGCAGCCCCGCTTCAAGCATGGCGTCAACTCTGCGGTTGATTCGGTCATAGAGAAACTGCCTGTCCCTTGCGTCAAGACAAATCGTTACGGTTTCAAAGCTTGTCGGATTCTGCTTTGAAAGTTCATTTTGCTCAGTTATCGTTTTTCCCGTTGTATGATAGATTTCAAGCGCACGGACTATTCGCCCGACATTGTTGACATGAAGCTTTGACGCCGTTTCGGGGTCGATTTTATATAGTTCGTCAAGCAAGACTTGCGCCCCGTTCAGCTCGGCTTTCTTTTTTAACTCCTCACGGTATTTAAAATCCGTTTCATCGGGTAAAAATTCAATGTTGTCAACAAGCGAGCTGTAATATAGCCCCGTTCCGCCGACAAGCACGGCTCTTTTCCCTCTGCCGACAATATCATTTATTGTATTTTTTGCCATTTCGCAGTATTTCGCAACGCTGAACGACATTTCGGGGTCAAGAAAACCTATCATATGATGCGGTATTCCCTGCATTTCCTGCTCTGTCGGTTTAGCGGTTGCAATATCCATGCCTTTATATATCTGCATGGAGTCGCAGGAAACAGCTTCAGCGTTCAGCCGTTTGCAAAGCTCAACGGCAAGCGAAGTTTTTCCCGAAGCCGTGGGACCGACAACGGCTGTTAACTGTATTTTAGATTCTGCCAAAATTTTTCTCCAACTCTCTTTGAGTCATTTCTATCAAAACGGGTCTGCCGTGCGGGCAGTATCTTATATCGGGCATTGACAGAAGCTGTTTTGCAAAACGCTCCATTTCATATCGTGAAGTAAAATTGCCCGCTTTGATTGCGCTTCTGCATGCAACCGAATGAAAAATCCAATCAAGCTTTTCAAACATTACATCCTGCTTTTTTTCAACGAATCTGCCTGCAATTTCGCTGATAACATCGGGAACATCATCGGCTGAAAGCTCCATGGGGCATTCCCTGACAATGAGACAGCCGTTGCCGAAATCTTCGGCGTCAAAGCCCGATTGATTTATCAAATCAAGATTATCAATTGCCGCCGCATATTCTTCTTTTGAAAGAGTAACCGTTACGGGGAGCAAAAGAATCTGCGGAGTTCTGTCTCCGTTTTCTTTTTTCAGCTTTTCATATATTATTCTCTCATGAGCGGCGTGTTTATCAATAATAACAAGCTTTCCTTTATATTCGCAAATGATATAAGTCTTAAACGCTTCGCCGACAAGGAGGAAGTCCTCCTCGCTGAAATCGGATGATGCTTTGATTTCATCATTATTATCTGTGCTTTCGCTGTCAGTAACAGGAATTTGCTCCTGAATAGTTGGCGAATTCAAGAGAATATCATCTGTTTTTTCTTCACGGGCAGGCTCGTCGGTCGGAGCTGAAAGCTTTACGGATGTAATGGGCTTTTCTTGAGCCGTAATGGCAGGCTCGGGGAAAGTTATTTTTATTCTTTCAACCTTATCGGCAAAGGAAGACTCTGTTTTGGGCTTACCTGCGGGAATATGCTGCCAGAAATCCGTCTTTTTTACAGGCTCGGATTTAATTTTGAGCTGTTCAGGCGGCTTCGGCGGCTCGTGGTAATAATCTTTATTAATCTGTTTAATTTGTTTCGGCGTATCACCCGAGGCAAGAGCATTTTTGCAGGCATAGAAAACCGCATTAAAAATCATCCGTTCATCGGAAAAACGAACCTCGGTTTTGGCAGGATGAACATTAACATCAACAAGCGAAGGATTCAGCTGAATATTGAGAACGCATGACGGGAATTTGCCGACCATAACCGAATTCTTATAACCCTCGCTGAGTGCCGCACTTCCCGTTGCGGTTTTGATAAGACGGTTATTTATAAAGAAAAACTGCATGTTACGGTTGGTTCTTGCCGCAGACGGCTTTGAAACAAAACCGCTGACTTTGATACTCGAACCGACGGATTCGGCAGGAATCAGATCTTCGGCAAATTCTTTTCCGAAAACTTCTCTGATGCAGGTCAGCAAATCGCCGTTTCCGCTTGTGATAAGAACCTGCTTGCCCTCTCTGATAAATCTGAAAGATATTTCGGGATGAGAAAGAGCGATTCTGTCAACAACTGCCGCAACTGCATTTGCTTCGGAAACATCCTTTTTCAGGAATTTCATTCTTGCAGGGGTTTTATAGAAAAGGTCACGGACAACAATGGTTGTTCCTTTCGGGCAACCCGCATCGTCGAGCAAAATTTCTTCTCCGCTTTCGATAACATATCTCGTGCCGATACTTCCCGAATCCGTGCATGTCAGAACTTCAACTCTCGCTACTGCGCTGACGCTTGAAAGCGCCTCGCCTCTGAAACCGAGAGTCATGATTGAATTGAGATCGTCGGGCGATGCGATTTTGCTTGTTGCATGGCTGACAAATGCATTACGGATGTCGTCTCTCTCAATTCCGCAGCCGTTATCCGTAATTCTGATATAAGAAATACCGCCGTTTTTGATTTCAACGGTCACGGTATCCGCTCCTGCATCAACCGAATTTTCAAGAAGCTCCTTTACAACCGAAGCGGGGCGTTCAACAACCTCGCCTGCGGCAATAAGCTCCGCAAGCTGCTTTGAAAGAACATTAATTTTCGGCATAAAGGCAACCTCCTTGTCAGTTATTCGCCTGTTTGGTTAAATCATAAAGAACACTCATTGCCTCAATCGGCGTTAAGGTGTTAACATCAATATTTTTAAGCTTTTCAACAATATCGTTTGCATTTGACGCTCCGAATGAAAGCTGAACATCCTGTTCATCGGAGTAATCACGCTGAGAAACGGGAGCTTTAAGCCCCTCGCCCTCAAGCTCTTTCAGCACTACCTTGGCTCTCTCAACAACGCTTGAAGGAACGCCCGCAAGCTTTGCAACCTCAATGCCGTAGCTGCCGTCTGCGCTTCCGGGAACGATTCTGCGAAGGAAGGTTATATCGTCTCCCCTCTTTTTAACGGCAATATTATAATTCTTCACGCCTTGAACGGTGTTTTCAAGCTCCGTCAATTCGTGATAATGAGTTGCAAAAAGAGTTTTTGCTCCGAGCTTTTTCTTATCAGCAGAGAATTCAAGCACGGCTCTCGCAATGCTCATACCGTCAAAGGTGGAAGTGCCTCTGCCGATTTCATCAAAGATAATCAGACTTTGAGATGTTGCATTTTTGAGAATATCCGCAACCTCGGTCATTTCAACCATAAAGGTTGATGAACCCGACGATAAATCGTCCGAAGCACCGATACGGGTAAAAATTCCGTCAACCACACAAAGATTTGCCGAAGAAGCGGGGACAAAACTGCCAGCCTGAGCCATAAGGCAAATCAGCGCAACCTGACGCATGTATGTTGATTTACCCGCCATATTCGGGCCCGTAATAATTGCACAGCGGTTTTCGCCGCAGTCAAGCACGGTATCATTCGGAACAAACGGAAAATCTATCATTTTTTCAACAACGGGATGTCTGCCGCCGCAAATTGAGATTCCGGTATCTGCGCTCATTTCGGGGCAGCAATAATTGTTTTCGGAAGCGACCCTTGCGAATGAACAAATAACATCAAGCGCCGCAACAGCCGCCGCCGTTCTCTGAATTTCATAAAGGTGCTCCGCCGCTTTTTTGCGAACGGAATCGAAAACCTCAAATTCAAGGCGTACTATCCGTTCCTGAGCGCCGAGAACCTTGGATTCAAGGTCTTTCAGCTCCTGAGTAATAAATCTCTCGCAGTTTGTTAAAGTCTGCTTGCGGATATAACCGTCGGGAACAAGCTCCTTGAATGCGTTCGGCACTTCTATGTAATAGCCGAAAACTCTGTTATAACCGATTTTCAGCTTTTTGATGCCCGTTTTCTCCTGCTCTCTCTGCTGAATGTCGGCAATATAGCCTTTGCCGTTTCTGACGATATCACGCAGAGAATCAAGCTCTTCATTGAAGCCGTCTTTTATCATCTCGCCCTCACGCACTGAGAAAGGCGGCTCGTCAACAATTGCTCTGTCGATAAGCGAAGCAAGGTCTTCAAGCGGAAGAATTTCATTCTGCAATTCGCAGAGCATTGAACTGCGGCAACCCGAAATCAAGGCTTTTATCTGCGGCAGACGGTTAAGGGTTGAAGAA
>JBJEQD010000150.1:0-4372 GCA_051881575.1 Acutalibacteraceae bacterium
ACGGTTGGGATACAGAAATTCCCGCAACAATGCCCGCAGGTGATATGACGATCACTGCAAAGTGGACTGTAAATCAGTACACAATCACATTTGCAGATACAGGCGATACCGCAATTCCTGCAATCACACAGAATTACGGAACAGCAATCACAAAGCCTGCAAATCCGACCAAGACCGGCTACACCTTCGACGGTTGGGATACAGAAATTCCCGCAACAATGCCCGCAGGTGATATGACGATCACGGCAAAATGGACTATCAATCAGTATACAATTACATTTAATACTGACGGCGGTACAGAGGTTGCTCCGATAACTCAGGATTACAACACGGCTGTTTCAGCACCGACCGCTCCCACTAAGACCGGTTATACATTTGCCGGCTGGTCACCGGAAGTTCCCGCAACCATGCCCGCAGAAAATGTAACCGTAACCGCACAGTGGACTATCAATCAGTATTCAATTACATTTGATACTGACGGCGGCTCAGCGATAAATCCGATTACACAGGATTACGGAACTGATGTTACCGCTCCCGAAAATCCGACCAAGGAAGGCTACACCTTCGACGGTTGGGATAAGGAGATTCCGGCAACAATGCCCGCAGAGAATGTAACTATCACAGCAAAGTGGAAGATCAATCAGTACACAATCACATTTGCCAACACAGGCGATGCCGTAATTGATCCTATTACACAGGATTACGGAACTGTTGTTACTGCTCCCGAGAATCCCACCAAGATAGGTTATACATTCGACGGCTGGGATACTGAAATTCCCGCAACAATGCCCGCCGGTGACATGACTATCACAGCAAAGTGGAAGATCAATCAGTATACAATTACATTTGATACCGACGGCGGCACAGAGGTTGCTCCCATTACTCAGGATTATGCAACTGCTGTAACAGCTCCCGAGAATCCCACCAAGACCGGATATACATTCCTTTGCTGGAGCGAGGAGGTTCCCGCAACAATGCCTGCTGAGAATAAGACGCTTACTGCTCAGTGGCAGATCAATCAGTATACGGTAACATTCCTTGATGCTGAAGGCGGCGTATTCTCCGAGAGCACTCTTGATTACGGCACAGTAATCGTTGCTCCCGCTGATGCTCCCGCAAAGCAGTATTACACCTTCTCAGGTTGGTCACTTGACGGAACAACAGTTTCGGCAGATTTGGGAACAGTTCCCGCTAACAATGTTGAAATAACTCCGATATTTGAGAGAGTTCCCGTCGAGCTTAAACCTGCTGACGGCTCCAAGGCAATCATCACGGTTGATGATGACGCTTCGGATCCCAAGACCGGCTTTGTCTACGGTCTTGACACAAGACTCACTCAGTCAAAGCTCCTTTCAGATTATCTCGCAGTTGAAGGTGACGGCAGAATTGAAGTTACACTTACAAAATTCAAGGTCTGCGGCACCGGCACAAGAATTGATGTTATTGATAATGTAACAGATAAGGTTGTTGCAAAATATTACATCGTAATCTTCGGCGATATCAACGGCGATGGTGATGTTGGATCGCTTGATACCAAGATGCTCAATTCCGAGGTTGCAGGAAAGACTTCATGGCACATTAACGATAAACCGCAGGATGCTGATGCAGCAGCCGAAGAGCTGTATTATCAGAATAAGTGCAAGGTTCTTGCAGCCGACCTTGATAACGGCGGAACGGACGGCGGTCATGACGGTTTAATAAATCAGGATGACCTAACGCTTCTTTATGCTGTTACGCTTGAAATTGCTGAAATCGATCAGCAGACCGGCAAAGTAACTTATTATTAATTCCGGTTAAATTAAAACAAATCTGCGGGCAGTTTGCCTGCCCGCAGAATAAAAACTATAATAATTGTTTTAACAATTAAAAAGATTAATTTTGGCCATTTCAATATTCAGAGATAAATATTCAAGGAGGAAATAGAAGCGTATGACAAAAGCAAAAAAAGTCGTTGCTCTCTTGCTTGCTTTTCTGATGATTTTCGGCTCAGTTTCTGTGCTTGCTTCCGCTTGGGACGTTACTGTTGACGACGGAACAACGCTTGAAATCGGCACGAAGTTCTTTAAGCAGGTTGATGGGGAGTGGGTTGAAACCACCAAGGTCAGACCGGGCGACGTTGTCAAAGCGAGAGTATATCTGGGAACGGATTATTACTCAAACGACAGCACATTGCTTTTCTTCTATGACAAGGATTTCTTCACTCATGCCTACGGCACATTGAATAGTCTTGAGGTGAATGACGAAGCAGGCAGTTTTGCTGTCGTGAATGGAGTTTCGGGTTTATTTTCAGCAACCCCGAACCTCAATTCGCTGGTTTCAAACGGCTATATTGATTCGGCATTTCTCGATGATTACGGTGCATTTTTGGTAAATGTGGACCTTGGCGACGAAAGCAATGTCATGTATGACAACAGCACATGGATTTTCGAATTCACATTAACAGTATCCGATACAGCCAGCGGATCAGGCGATTTATTCGTTAAAGACACAACGATCCAGAACTCAACAACCCAGACAAATGGTAAAGTTAGTGTTCCCAAGGGTCCGGCTGACGGAACTGCCGCAGATGCATATGAAATGTGGCTTTGGGATGCAACACCCGTTCTTTCAAGCCAGCCCGTTTCAACTTTAAGCTCAGTAACATTTAATGCAAACACAGGTGTGTTTGCTGATGACACCGATACATATGTTGTTGAGGGTCAGATTGATTCAGCTATCGATACTTCTGCAATCCCCGCAATTTCAAAAGAGGGATACACATTCCTCGGTTGGACTGATGAACTCGGAAACGATGTTCCCACTCCCACGGAGATTCCCGAAGACGATCTCGTTCTTAACGCCAAATGGATTAAAAATGTTAACATTACATTTAATACAGACGGCGGTTCGGAAATTCCCGAAATCACAAATGTAACTCCTAACACGGAGTTTTCAAAACCCGAGAATCCCACGAAGGCCGGTTATACTTTCGTTGGCTGGGATGTCAGAGGCGGTCAGCTTCCCGATGTTTATCCCGAGACTGACACAACCTACACCGCAATCTGGGCTCTTGATGTTACGGTTTCGTTTGATACTCTCGGCGGAACTGTGATAGCTCCCATGAACGGTTATGCAGGCGAAAGCTTCGATAAGGAAGCGGTTCCCGCTCCCACCAAGGAAGGTCACACCTTTATTAATTGGTCTCCCGTTCTTCCTGAGGTTTTCCCCGATCAGAGCACAACCTATACTGCGGTTTATGAAACCAAAACTTATCCCGTAAGATATTTTGTTAACGGAACAGAGGTTGCTTCGAGCTCCATCGAATTCGGCTCGGAGATTCCGACCGATATTCCCGTATTTGATGTTCCTGAGGGACAGCAGCTTTCAGGCTGGTATACGGATGAATCCCTTTCAACTCCGCTTGCTGCAAATGCAACAGTAAGTTTTGATTTGCTTGCTAAATTCGGAGACGGAGAAGACGATTATCAGATCGTTCTTTATGCAACAACATCCGATAAATACTTTGATGCCATATTTGACGCTAACGGCGGTAAGTTCTCCGACGATTCAGAAACCAAAACTGTTTCTGCAATTTACGGAACCGGTATTGTCGCTCCCGAAGATCCGACAAGAGATCATTATGAATTCCTCGGTTGGGAACCCGACTCAATGATCATGGATTCTGAGGGCAAGACCTTTAAGGCGGTTTGGGGCATTCCGACTTATACTGTAAAATATTATAGTGACGGTGCTTTGGTTGAAGAATTTACAATTGAAGCAGGTCAGTCGGTTGAGCGTCCCGTTAATCCTTATAAGACAGGCTATACTTTCGTTGGCTGGACTGATGTTGAGGGTTCAACAACTCCCGTAACAATTCCCGATGTAATGCCCGAAAGCGACCTTACTTATTATGCAATCTTTGCAATCAGACAGTATACAATCACTTTCAAAGAAACAGGCGAGTCGGTAATTGATCCTATCACTCAGGATTATAATTCCGCAGTTGTTGCTCCCGAGAATCCCGTTAAGACAGGCTATACTTTCATGGGCTGGGCTGACAAGAACGGAAACATTGTCGGAGTTCCTTCAACAATGCCTGCAAAGAATACAACCCTTACTGCTCAGTGGCAGATAAATCAGTATACAATCACATTTGCTGACACGGGTGACAGCACAATTCCTGCAATCACCCAGGATTACGGAACGGCAATCACTGCTCCCGAGAATCCGACCAAGACCGGATACACCTTCGATGGTTGGGATACAGAAATTCCCGCAACAATGCCCGCAGGTGATATGACAATCACTGCAAAGTGGACTGTAAATCAGTATACAATTACATTTGATACTGACGGCGGCAGCGAAGTAGCTCCCATCACAGATGATTACGGCG
>JBJEQD010000151.1:0-20424 GCA_051881575.1 Acutalibacteraceae bacterium
GCCGATATCGCAACCGGACAAACCGATTTCTGCATTTCTGATTATAACGGAATTGATTGAAAGTATGCCTTCCGATACCTTATTTGCATTGACTGTAACATCCTCAATTGTGATGTCAATTGATAAAATTCCACAATATAAGCCTTTAGGAGCCTCAATATTAAGCTTAGATGTCTCGGCACCCGAGCCTTTAACGGTCAGCTTGCCAAAGGAACCAATGGCAGCACTGTCAGAAATCAACATAATATCTGCTTTTCCCTCAACAAAAACAGTTGAGTCGTCGGGCAGCGTGATGGCTGCATATGATGATTCGGTGTAGCCCAATAATGAAAATCCGTCTTTAAGAGTGAGCGTTTTAGTGGCTTCATCCCAGCTCCATTTATCGTCTTCGCCCGGAACGGGAAGATTTTCGCTGTCGGTAAAATCGAGGCTGGCAGCATCATCCAAAGAATATGTATTAATTTCCGCCATGCATTCGCCTATATCGTTTAAGCCGTATCCCGCAAGGGCAAGATAATATGTGCCGGGTTCTTCTATTTTGTAGCCAAGATCGTCGTCATCCGTACTTTTTAACTTGCTTACGGTGTTATCATTATTTTGCTTGAAAAGCCAGGTATATGTGTCAACATCATCGACTTTTCCGCCGAAATATGAAGTGAGAAGAGTGTTTCCTTTATCAACCGAGAACTTGATAAGCTTTGCATAAACCATTTCGTCTTCCGGGTCGATATAAAGGGTGTTATCGCTGCCGAGCTCATAATCAAATTCGGCGGGCAACGAAGTAGTTTCGGTCAATTCGGCAAGAGCGTCGGTCATGTTCTTAATAACTGCTTTCTCAGCCGAAATTTTTGCATGGCAATTTCCTTCGTCATCTGTATCGTATCCCAAAAGAGCTATATAATAGGTTCCGGAATCAACAATGGGAGAGACGGAATCAGAATCTGAATCTATTTCATCAAGATAATCTCCTTCTCCGTCATTTTTAAGCTTATAAACATAAATATATGTTTCCGTTTCTTTTGAATCGCCTTTGAATTTTACCTTGAGAAGCGTGTTATCTTCTTTAACTTCAACCTTGATAAGCTTGCCGTAGGCATAAGCATAGCCGTCATAATAGCGGATATCCTCGCTGCCAAGCTCATAGTCGAATTCTGTGGGCAGAGCGGTGGTTTCCGTCACGGTAAGTAAGGCTTCTTCAACATCATACACTTCGTCGGTAATTTCTGTCAACGATACGCTGATGTCATATTCGCCAACGCAATAGCCTCTCCAGCCGGCAACGGCAAGATAGTATGTTCCTGCTTCTTCAAGACATAGTTCAAAATGTAATTCATTATCCGATCCATCAACGAAAACAACAGAATCTCCGTTAGCTTTGAAAAGCCAGTAATACAAGTCAACATAAACGGAACCACCGTTTTGATTGACAGTCAGTAAAGACTGGGAAGCCGAAACTTCAAACTTGTAAAGGTCGGCATAAACATTATATCCTTTAGGATTTGTGTAAAGAATGTCTTCATCGCCGATGGTACCCTTCAGCTTTGCGGGGAGATTGGTAGTTTCGGTCAAAGCCTTTAAGCCTTCCGTCATATCAACAACGGACGTTTCTGCGCTCGCCATGACCGAGCCTGCGCCGAGGAGCATGGTGAAGCAGAGCAGTAAGCTCAAAAGCTTTTTGGATTTGATTTTGATACGCATATCGGTATACCTCCTTGATTATTTATAAACAGTTTACATTAAAATTAATATCTTGTCAATAAAAATCGCATAAATTAACATAAAACGGCGTGAATTGATATCAAAACGGCATGAAATGCATTTTTTAAAGATTATCGGTTTCTTCGGGCTTTGCGTTAAGATAATAATGCAAAGCTTTTTCGGCTTCGTTGCCGTTATTGATAAATTCAATTTCGGTTAAATCAAAAAGAATACAGCCGCAATGACCTTTAAAGGTCGGGAAGCAAATTATCTTTATGTTCTTGTCAATTTCGGGGCTGTAGTCAATCATTTCAAGCATTTCGCCGTAAAGTGTTGCTCGCTCATAGCTGCGGAGCCATTTTGAATCCATGTTGTTGAAAAGACTGCCGAAAGAAGTGCCGATCAGCTTTTCAAGCGGAGTTTTTTCGAGCTTTGCGAGGGCGGGATTGCCGTATCTGAATATCCAATCAACCGCATGGCTCTCTTCATTGAAAATCATTTCAATGTCGGTGAAGGCGAACGGCAGGCTGTCAAAGCTGAGGTAATGGCGTCGATATTCTTCAGGAGTTTTCGGGATTCCTTCGCTGTCAAAGCTGTTGATGATGCTCTGCTTCTCTGAACGGATGAGGCTGACAATCTCATTTTTCCTGCGGGCTGAATAATCGATTGATTCACCGTTGCTCAGGTTGATTTTGTCGGTTATATCGTGAACTGCCATTGCGGAAACAACGCAGCCTCTGTGCACCTTGATAAAGCCTTTACCGAGCTTTTCTTCAAGCTCGGAAATCGGACATCTTGTATCATATATTTTGCCGTCGCAGGTGTGTACTTCTGCTTTTTTTCCTCTCACGATAACATAGAGAACGGTTGCGGCGTCAAGCTCAATGTTTTTTCTGTATGAAAGAAACGAAATTTTTCTTGAGTTCTCCAAATTTTACACCTCCGTTTTCTTGAATGATATATGCATATTCTATCAAAAAAATTCGGATTTGTAAACGGTCAAGCAAACGATTTTTTACAATTTTTCACATAAATCCTTATAAAAAATGAATAAATATAATCAAATAACGGATAAAAATACAGCTTGCAAGAGCTTTGGTTGCTCAATGCAAGCTGTATTTTTATGATTTATTATTCTGAATTCACTTTATATTATTTGATATCCTTTTTTGTGTATTTTATGAATCCGACTGTCACTCCGACGGCGAGCAGGGCGACTCCTGCCGCAAGATATTTAATATTAATTGCGTTTTCAGCAATGATGTCGGAGCCTTCGGTGTAGCCGAAAGGTGTTAAATATTTCAGAAAATCCGCTTTTTCGGAGAGGTTGGATATTATATTCATAAAATAGAATACCGTTGCAAGACCGAGACCGATTCCGATGCCGCCACGGCTGATAAATGCGGAAATTCCGAATGTTATGCCGGCAATTTCAAGCTGCATTATATAATATGCGAGGAAAAGCAGAGATACTGTTTTTATCGGTGCTTTTTCGCCGATAATGGCAATTGACAGAGCTGTTGCGGCAACGCAGATTGCGTTCAAAGCCGTAATCTGAGCAAAAACCGCAAACAGCTTTTCAGCAACAACTTTTCCTCTTGAAACAGGATGAGTCAGCAAAAACTCTGCGGTATGCTCCTTTTCTTCTTTAGCCAATGCGGAAATGCCGAGCAGAGCGGCAAAAAATGCACCGCCCAAGCCGAGAATGTTGCCGCATTCAACGCCGAAAAATCCGATAAATTCTCCGAAGTTAATTTTATCCATTCCGAATGCCTGAGAAAATCCGCCCATATCGGCAAACATTGCCCCGACATCTCCCATTTGCGTTGACATTTCGGGGTAAATCATAACGCAAATGCAAATCATAAAAGCAATTGAAACCGACCATATACAAAGAGATATTTTACCCTGTCTGAGTTCATGCTTAAAGACTGTCATTGCCGTTTACCTCCTTTGCATAAAAATGCATAAACACATCTTCAAGATTAGGCTCCGAGACCGTGAAATCGGTTATCGGAAGCGCTGAGAGAGCTTTCAGCAAAATATCGGGTTTTCCGCCGTAAAGAAAGCTGACGGAATTCTGAGATGAAGTGATATCTCTGATATCGGGGATTTCGGGCGGCTTGTCGATTCCGCTCAGAGTAACCCGCTTAGCTCCCGTATGGCTGAGATTCTCAATACTGTCGCTGACAAGAATCTTTCCGTCTCTGATGACGGCGGCGTGTTTACAATGCTGCTGAATTTCGGAAAGAATATGTGAAGAAAGAAAAACAGTTGCGCCCTCATCGTTTCGCTCTTTCAGCAGAGAAAAGAATTCTCTTTGCATGAGAGGGTCAAGCCCGCTTGTCGGTTCGTCAAGAATATAAAGCTTCGGCTTATGCTGTAACGCACAGACGATGCCGACCTTTTTTCTGTTGCCGAGCGATAACTCGTCAATTTTTCTTGATGTATCAACTTCAAGCCTTTCGCAAAGCTTTTTTGATTCCAGCGTGCAGTCCTTCTTTCTCAAATCTGCCGAAAGACGGAGAATATCTTTTATCCTCATTCCGCCGTAAAACAGAGTTTCAGAGGGGAGATATCCGATATCCGAAAGAATTTCCGTTCTTTTTTCGGAAATATTCCTGCCGAATATTTCAGCAGAACCGCTTGTCGGGGAAATAAGCCCAAGCAGGGTTCTGATTGTCGTGCTTTTTCCTGCGCCGTTAGGACCGATAAAGCCGAAAAAGTCGCCTTGCTCAACCGAAAGGCTGACATCGACTATTCCCCGTGACTTGCCGTAATATTTTGTCAGATTATGAGTTGAAACAGCATTCATTTTGATTCCTCCTTTTTGCTGTAAATTGATTTCCAAAATGTCAAAAGCTGTTTGAAATCTTTTTCCATTTGCGCCGCATCAGGTTCACCTTTTTGAAGCATTTCCCAAAGATAACCCTCCGCGGCCCAATACATTTCACGGTACATCATCTGCAAGTCAAGGCCTTCAACATAATCATCGGGATTCAGAGCGGAAAGCGATTTTGCCGCTTTTCTGTCAAAATATTTGCTGTAGCTTTTTCTTATTTCTGCGCTTATCTGCGGGTCTTTTTCATAAAATGCTTTGATGGTGAAAGCCGCCATATGAGGATATTTTTCCATTATTCTGAATTTTGCTTTCATGCCCCGTTCCATCATTTCAAACAGGTCGGTCGGTTCGTAGCATTTATACTCGTTCAGATATTCCATTGTGATTTCTGCGCCTTTATCCCACAGAAACATATAAAGGTCTTTCTTGTTTTGAAAATAATGAAACAGCAGGGATTTGCTTATTCCCGCCGCATCGGCAATCTCGCTCATCGGGCTTTTTTTGTAGCTGTTTTCCGAAAAGACCCTGAAGCCTGCTTCAAGGATTCGTTGCTGTTTTTCATCGGGAAGATTGTAAAATTTTTCGTTCAAGAAAAACATCCTTTCTTCGACCGCTTCGGTCAATTATTATTATAATTTCGTTGACCGTTTTTGTGAAGACCCCTTAAAATATTTTTTTAATATTTACATTTTACAATTTGATGTTATAATATTAAAGGTTTTGAAATGAAATCAAACAGTATTTATGATATGATATATTTCAGTTAAGTTTCATATAATAATTCTGTATTACATCGGAAAGGATGATATAAAACTTGAAAACAAAAGATTTGCTTGATTTGAGCAAGTCTGCGGCGGGCGAATATTTATCGCAGTTTGAATATCCGTGGCAGGCTCTTTCGGGCATAAAAGATTTAATTATATCTCTCGGCTCAAAGCTCGGTGATGAATATAACGAGGTCTCTCCGCAGGTCTGGGTTCACAAAACCGCCGTTGTTGCTCCGACGGCTTATCTCGGCGCTCCGTGTATTATCGGCGCAGAAACCGAAGTCCGTCATTGTGCTTTTATCAGAGGCTCTGCGCTTGTCGGCTGTGGCTGTGTTATCGGGAACTCCGTTGAGCTTAAAAATGTTATTATCTTTGATAAAGTTCAGGTTCCTCATTATAATTATGTCGGCGACAGCATTATCGGCTACCGCTCGCACATGGGCGCAGGCTCAATCACTTCAAATGTTAAGTCGGATAAAACCCTTGTTGCCGTTAAATCCGATAATGAAATTATTGAAACGGGTCTTAAAAAGTTCGGAGCAATTCTCGGCGATTTCGTTGAGGTAGGATGCAATTCCGTTCTGAATCCCGGCTCGGTGATAGGCAGAAACACTAATATTTATCCGCTTTCATGCGTTCGTGGCGTTATTCCGTCGGACAGTATCTATAAAACCGGCGGCGTTATCGTCAAGAAAAACTGATAAGGAGTATTCTTTATGGGAAAATATTTCGGCACAGACGGTTTCAGGGGAGAGGCAAACGAGAATTTAACCGCCGACCATGCTTATAAAGTCGGCAGATTTCTCGGCTGGTATTACGGAGAGCTGAAAAGGCGCTCAGGCTCTGACGAAGCCCCCAGAATCGTTATCGGCAAAGATACAAGAAGATCAAGCTATATGTTTGAATATACCCTTGTTGCGGGTCTGACTGCATCGGGTGCAGACGCTTATCTTCTCCATGTTACAACAACTCCGTCGGTTGCTTATGTTGCAAGGGTTGACGGCTTTGACTGCGGAATAATGATTTCCGCAAGCCATAATCCCTATTATGACAACGGAATCAAGCTTATTAACAAAGACGGCGAAAAGATTGACGAAGAAACCATAAGCTATGTTGAAGCATATATTGACGGAAATCTTGAGATTTTCGGTCAGAAGTGGCCGGAAATTCCGTTTGCAAAAAAAGAAAAAATCGGCAGAACGGTTGACTATGTTGCAGGCAGAAACAGATATATCGGCTATCTGATTTCGCTCGGCATGTATTCTTTCAGAGGAATCAAAGTCGGTCTTGACTGCGCTAACGGCAGTTCATGGAACATTGCAAAGGCTGTTTTTGAGGCTCTCGGCGCAACAACCTATGTTATAAATGCTGAGCCGAGCGGATTTAATATCAATATGAACGCAGGCTCAACTCATATTGAGGGATTGCAGAAATTTGTTGTTGAAAACGGGCTTGATGTCGGTTTTGCCTATGACGGCGACGCCGATCGCTGTCTTTGCGTTGACGAAAAAGGCAATATTTTAACGGGCGACCATATTCTTTATATCTGCGCTAAGTATATGAAAGAAAAAGGAACCTTGCTTAACAATACAGTTGTTACAACTGTTATGTCGAATTTCGGGCTTTACAAGGCGTTTGATGAACTCGGGATTAATTATGCCAAAACTGCCGTCGGCGACAAATATGTTTATGAATATATGATGAAAAATAACAACCGAATCGGCGGCGAGCAGTCGGGTCACATCATTTTTTCAAAGTATGCCTCAACGGGCGACGGAATCCTGACGAGCCTTAAAATGATGGAAGTTATGCTGGCGAAAGAACAGCCCATGAGCAAGCTTGCAGAGCCTCTTATTATCTATCCTCAGGTTTTAACCAATGTCAGAGTTATCGACAAAGCGGCGGCACAGAATGACCCCGATGTTAAGGCGGCGGTTGAAAAAGCCGCAGAAGCGCTCGGAGATTCGGGCAGAATCCTTGTCAGAGAATCGGGAACCGAACCCGTTGTCAGGGTTATGGTTGAGGCTTCCTCAGAGGAGCTTTGCAGAAAATATGTTGACAGCGTTGTTGATGCCATAAAAGAAAAAGGTTATTGCAATTAAAAAAGAAAATATATATAGAAAAACCTCTGCGGAAATTGCTTCGCAGAGGTTTGCTGTTAATATGGGATTAATATTCAAGGCTTCCTTCAAATACAAGCTTGGTTGTGCCCGTGAGATAAACTCCGTCATCCGAATAGTTAACGATAAGATCGCCGCCCTTAACCTTAACGGTTATGTCGGTGTTTTTTTTGCAGAAGCCGTTTTCAACAGCGGCAACAACAGCGGCGCATGCGCCCGTGCCGCAGGCAAGTGTTTCGCCGTTGCCTCTTTCCCATACTCTCATTTTAAGAGTGGTTTCGTTGACAACTCTGACGAATTCCGTGTTGACTCTGTGAGCGAAAATATCGGCTTTTTCAAAGCGAGGACCGATTTTTTCAATGTCAATTGTGTCAACTCTCGGGCAGAAAAGAACGCAATGCGGGTTGCCCATTGAAACGCAGGTGATGTTATAATCCGTGCCACCCAATGTTACGGGGTAGTTAATAAATCTGTTGTGACCGACGGTGCTTGTAACGGCATTATCAAGGTCGGGCATGCCCATATTTGCGCAGACTGAGCTGACCTTGCCGTTTGAAATATAGAGCTGAACGCTCTTAACGCCGCTTGCCGTTTCAATTGTAACCGTATCGGTATCAACATAACCCTTGTCATAGACATATTTTGCCGCTGAACGCATGGCGTTTCCGCCCATTCTTCCCTCACTGCCGTCAAGGTTAAACACACGCATCTTGACTTGAGCGACATCGGATTTTTCAACAAGCACGATTCCGTCACTGCCGACTCCGTGGTTGCGGTCGCAAAGGCTGACGCACAGGCTTTCGGGGCAGGTGATTGAATTGTCAAAATTCTCAATAAGAATATGGTCGTTGCCCGAAGCATCCATTTTAACAAAATTAAGAACCTGTCTTGAAGTGCGCATATGGTTAATGTCAACAAGCTCGGTGTTTTCCTGATTGAAACGGCTTGCGATGATGTCTGCAAGGGCGTTTGCGGTGTCAAGCGAGGTTATGCAGGCAATCGAAAGCTGAATTGCCCGTCTGTGAAGCGCAATATAGTCGCCCATTGTTGAATCATAAAGAGCGCCGGTGTAAATTACATAGTTAATCTTTCCGCTTTCAAGAAGCTCAAAGATTTCGTTGCTCTCATTCATGCCCTTGACATATTTAACATCAATGCCGAGATGTGAAATTGCCTCGGCTGTTTCTTTGGTAGCGTAAATCTTGATTTTGAGGTCGTCAAGCTTCTTTGCAAGCGAAACGGCGTCAATAATATCATGCTCGTCAACGCTCAGAAGAATGCCGATGCCTTTTTCAGCTGTCGGGAGTGTGATATTAAAGCCTGCCGAGGTAAGGCCTTTATAAAGCGCCTCAGCCGTAGTTTTGCCGATGCCGAGAACTTCACCCGTTGATTTCATTTCGGGGCCGAGAATCGAGTTAACATCAGAAAGCTTTTCAAAAGAGAAAACGGGAACTTTAACCGCAAAATAGGGCGGAGTTTTGTAAAGACCCGTGCCGTAGCCAAGCTCTTTGAGCGATTTGCCGATCATAACCTTTGAGGCAAGGTCAACCATCGGAACTCCCGTTACCTTGCTGATATAAGGAATGGTTCTCGAAGCTCTGGGGTTAACCTCGATAACATAAAGCTTGTTATGATAAATAAGATACTGAATGTTAACAAGACCCTTTGTGCCGAGCGAAAGAGCAAGCTTTTCGGAGCAGTCAATTATATTTTTGAGCATTTTGTCATTGAGGTTATAAGGCGGATAAACAGCGATTGAGTCGCCGCTGTGAACGCCTGCACGCTCGATATGCTCCATGATGCCGGGGATAAGAACATCCTTGCCGTCTGAGATAACATCAACTTCAAGCTCCGTGCCCATCATGTATTTATCAACAAGAACGGGGTTTTCGATTTCGCCCGAAAGAATGATATCCATGTAGCGTTCAACATCGGCTTTTTCGTGAGCGATAGTCATGTTCTGACCGCCGATAACATATGACGGGCGGAGAAGAACGGGGTAGCCGAGTGTTTCTGCGGCGTCAAGAGCCTCCTGCTTTGTCATAACGCCCATGCCCTTGGGTCTGCGGATTGCAAATTTTTCAAGCAAAGCGTCAAAACGCTCTCTGTCCTCTGCGGTGTCAATGCCGTCAGCGGATGTGCCGAGAATTCTGATTCCGTTTTCGTCAAGGAATTTTGTGAGCTTGATAGCGGTCTGACCGCCGAACGCAACAACAACGCCCATGGGCTTTTCAACCTTGATGATGTTCATAACATCTTCGGGAGTCAGAGGCTCAAAATAAAGTCTGTCAGCCGTGTCGTAATCGGTTGAAACGGTTTCGGGGTTATTGTTAACTATCGCAACCTCATAGCCGAGGTCTTTAAGAGTCCAGACGCAGTGAACCGATGAATAGTCAAATTCAATGCCCTGACCGATTCTGATGGGGCCTGAGCCGAGAACGATAACCCTTTCTTTGCCGTCCTCTTTAATGAAGCCTCTTGCTTCGCAGTCGTCATCATAGGTTGAATAGAAATACGGAGTTGTGGCGTTGAACTCTGCGGCGCAGGTGTCAACGATTTTATAAACGGCGTCCTTGTGAGCGGGAAGCTCGTCAACGCCTGAAAGGCGTTTCAAAGCGGCATCGGTATAGCCGAAGTTTTTGCCCTCATAGTATTTTTCGGCGGTAAGATTTCCGCCCTCAATTGATTTTTCAAAATCGGCAAGATTTTTGAGCTTGTAAAGGAACCATTCAGTAACCTTGGTCAGTTCAAAGATTTTGCTGATGGGCATTCCGCTCTTGATAGCCTCAAAGATTGAGAACAGACGCATATCGTCGGTCTCTTTCAGGCGTTCTTCAAGCGGAGCGTCGGTTTTCGGAGCGGCATTGAGAGTATCGAGCGATATCTCAGCGCCTCTGACGGCTTTCATTATCGCCATTTCAAATGACGGGCCGATTGCCATAACCTCGCCCGTTGCCTTCATCTGAGTGCCGAGCTTGCGGCTGGCATTAACGAATTTGTCAAACGGCCATTTGGGGAGCTTAACAACAATATAGTCAACAGCCGGCTCAAAGCAGGCGCAGGTTTTGCCCGTGATATCGTTCTTGATTTCGTCAAGAGTATAGCCGAGAGCGAGCTTTGCCGTTACCTTTGCAATGGGGTAGCCCGTTGCTTTACTTGCAAGAGCGGATGAACGGGAAACTCTGGGGTTAACCTCGATAACCGCATAATCCATGCTGTTGGGGTCAAGAGCAAACTGGCAGTTACAGCCGCCGATTATTCCAAGGGCGTTGACTATGTCAAGAGCCGCCTTGCGGAGCATCTGAAACTCAGCGTTTGCAAGCGTAAGAGCGGGAGCAACAACAATGCTGTCGCCCGTGTGGATTCCGACGGGGTCAAAGTTTTCCATGCTGCAAACCGCAACGCAGTTGCCTGCGCTGTCACGCATGGTTTCAAATTCAATTTCTTTCCAGCCGTAGATATATTTTTCAACAAGAACCTGAGTAATGGGGGAGAGGTCAAGACCTGTTTTTGCGATTACTGCAAGCTCCTCGGGATTTTCGGCAACTCCGCCGCCTCCGCCGCCGAGGGTGAATGCGGGTCTGATGATGATGGGATAGCCGATTTTCTCCGCTATTTCAAGAGCGGTCTCAACATCGTTTGCAATTTCAGACGGAATAACGGGCTGACCGATTTCTTCCATCGTGTCACGGAACATTTTTCTGTCTTCTGCCTTGTCAATGGCTTCGGCATTCGTTCCGAGAAGCTTAACGCCCATTCTGTCGAGATAGCCGTCCTTGCTCAGTTGCATGGCAATGGTAAGTCCGGTCTGACCGCCGAGACCTGCAAGCAGGCTGTCGGGGCGTTCTTTTTCGATAATTCTCTTAACGGTTTCGGCTGTGAGCGGTTCAAGATAGATTTCGTCCGCAAGAGCCTTGTCCGTCATTATTGTTGCAGGGTTTGAGTTAACAAGAACAACATCAAGGCCTGCATCTTTGAGGACACGGCATGCCTGAGTTCCCGCATAGTCAAATTCGGCAGCCTGTCCGATAACAATGGGACCCGAGCCGATAACCATGACTTTTTTAATGTCTTTGTTGATTGGCATATTTTAACCTCCCTGTATTTCTCTATATAATCAATCTTTAAGAAGCTTAACAAGAACTGCTTTCTGAGCGTGAAGTCTGTTTTCAGCTTCTTCAAAAATTTCTTTTGCATGTTCTTCAAATACTTTTGCCGTTATTTCCTCCTCACGGTGAGCGGGCAGACAATGCAGAACGATTGCATCGGGCTTTGCAACAGCCATTACGCTGTCGTTAATCTGATAGCCTGCAAAGATTTTCTTTCTGCGCTCTGCTTCGCTCTCCTGACCCATTGAAGCCCAAACATCGGTATAGAGCACATCGGCATCCTTAGCGGCTTCGTAAATATCGGAAGTGCATTTGAAATCGCCGTTTTCGCTTGCCCATTTCATGATATCAGGGTCGGGCTGATGGCTGTCGGGGCAGCCGATGCTGACGGACATGCCCATTTTGATTCCGCCGACAATCAGCGAGTTTGCCATGTTGTTGCCGTCGCCTATGTAGCAGAATTTGTTGCCCTTGATTGAACCTTTTATTTCACGGATAGTCATAAGGTCTGCAAGAACCTGGCAGGGATGGCAGTAATCGGTGAGACCGTTGATGATAGGAATATTACCGTATTCAGCGAGAGTTTCAACATCGCTCTGCTTAAAGGTTCTTATCATGATTCCGTCAAGGTAGCCCGAAAGAACTCTTGCGGTGTCCTTAACGGGTTCGCCTCTGCCGAGTTGGATATCGTGAGAGCTGAGGAACAGAGCGGATCCGCCGAGGTCATACATACCGACCTCAAAAGAAACTCTTGTTCTTGTTGAGGATTTAAGAAAAATCATGCCGAGGGTCTTGCCCTTGAGCAGGTGATGCTCAATGCCGTGCCTCTTTTCGTATTTGAGCTGATCGGCGAGATTCAGGATCTCATTGATTTCGTTTGTGCTCAGATCCATGAGCTTCAATAAATGTTTCATATATTCCTCCATGTAATTATTTACAAATTATGCATATATTTTGGATAATTATACACAAAATGGTTTTATAAGTCAACATCAAAGTGCATATATATTCGCATTAAAAGCATTGATGTTTAGGCTTTTTCGACAAATTTTCCTTAATTTTATATTATATAAAATTATTTATAAATTATTATTCCTAAAAATAATAATGGCAAACTATTCCGAAAAAAACGCCGTTCAAAAAATGAACGGCGAAAAAATCAAATATAAAATGTATCAATAAATGAAAGAACGGCAAAGCCCGCCGCTCCGAAAGAGCAGCAGTTTTTTGCAAAATAGGTTTTGACAGTTCTTTTTTTCATTGATTATCACCTGTAAATTCAATTAATGAGAAATTCTGTTCCTGCGAGAATCCAAGCACATTAAACAGCACAAGCACTCTGCCGTATTCCGATGGGTTGATTTCTTTAATTTGGCTCAGCGAACAGTAGCGGGGGTCGATAACTGTAATTTCTTCAAAATGCTCCGCAATCAGAGGAATAAATTCGTTTGCGTAGCTGTCTTTGATTATCAGAAGCTTCCCGCCGTTTCGGTTAGTGTTGTTTTTAACGGTGCAAACTCCGTAATTGCCGCCGAGAAAATAAAGAAACTTGTCTTTCTGGGTCAGGTATTCATCAAAATATAATGAATCATACTCTTTATCTTTGACGGTGAGCGTGAAATCGGTTTCGGTGCGGTAAACGCTGATTGAATCGGGATTTATTTTTTCGTTAAGCGTTTTTGAATAAAGCGTTCCTTTAAAACCGTTTGTCACGGTCTCAATGCTGAAAGCAGATTCAGGCAGGGGAGTGTAACCGAGCTTTTTCCCTGCGGCGGTATATGCCGCAAAGGCGGAGGACGAAGTCCAATGATGGTCGGTTCGGAAATAAGCGTAATCTGTTTCGGCGATTTCCCGGGAAACATCAATCACATCAATTCCGCTGAGTTTCTCGATGCAGTAACTATTATACTCCGATTCGTCCTGAACATCAAGATATTTCGGAAGTTTATTTTTTAACATTTCCTGTGCCGTCGGCACAAGCATAAAATCAAAGGGAGTCTCGGGATAGCGTGATTTGAGCTTGTTGAGAGCCGCAATATTCCTGTCGGTCAGAGTATAGTCAACATTCCTGAAGGTTTGAAAAAGGCTTCCGTCAATCTCAAAAACGCCGTTTATTTCATTTTTGCCGATTGATTTGTCAAGCCGGTTTTTGATTTTGATAAATTCCTCTCTCAGCACAAAATGGTCTGAAAAATATGCGCTGACGCCTTTCATAAAACTGCGGTTTTTATAGCTCTGAAAGCTGAGGGTCGGAAACTCTGCAAGCGTTTTGTTCTCGTTATAGCTTACTGTTTCCTTTTCACCGAACAGAGTAAAAGCAGGAATAATTATTATGATAAGAAAAAAGAGAACTGTTCTCAAAGCTTTCGTTTTCATGTCTGCTCCTAAAAGTTGAAATAAAGAAACGGATTATATGAAGCGTCAACAAGGTATGCAATGCAGGCGATTAATCCTGCACCCTCGCCGACAATTGCAATTATTTCGCTGTAATTCTTTTTGCTCTTCAATTCCTTGCATATTTTGAGCGGCAAGCCCGTTGAAATTATTGCGGCGGCAATTAGAGTGACTGCGTAATTATGAAGCACATTCAGGGTGAATGAATCAAACAGCGAACCCGCCGAGCCGAACATTGCTCCGATAAACAAAAGCTCATCGGCAGGGGAGGTTATCTCAAAAATAACCCAGCCGATAACGACTGCAAGCAAAGTGTAGATATGCTTAACGGTCGACGGAAGCTTTTTGAGCAGAGAAGCAAAAACGAATTTTTCAAGTATCAGAATAACTCCGTAATAAAGACCCCATATTATAAAATTCCAGCTTGCTCCGTGCCACATTCCGGTTAAAAACCAAACAATCAGCAGATTTAAAACCGTTCTGCCCTTACCTTTTCGGCTTCCGCCGAGCGGGAAATAAACATAGCTTTTGAACCAGCCGCCGAGGGTCATATGCCATCTGCGCCAGAATTCCGATACGCTCGATGAATTGTAGGGATAATCGAAATTTTTCGGAAAATTGAAACCGAGCATCTTCCCGAGACCGATTGCCATATCGCTGTAGCCCGAAAAGTCAAAATAAATCTGAAGCGTAAAGGCTATTATGCCGAGCCATGCGGTTAAAGCAGGCAGAGAAGAGTAATTCATCGCTTTAATCTCAGTCCAAAGCTCGCCGACTGAGTTTGCAATAAGAACCTTTTTGCAAAGACCGCAGATAAAAATTGAAATTCCGTCGCTGATTGCTTCGATATTGATTTTTCTGTACTCAAGCTCTCTTGCGACATCTTCATACCGAACTATTGGGCCTGCAACGATTTGCGGGAACATGGTAACGAAAGCCGCAAAGTCGATAAAGCTTTTTTGAACCTTAATATTTCTTCTGTATAAATCAATGGTGTATGACATTGATTGGAAAGTGAAAAAGCTGATTCCGATGGGCAGGGGAAGATTGGGATTATGAAGCGACAGACCGAAAGAATTAAGCGTTTCAACAAAGAATCCGCTGTATTTGAAAACTCCGAGCAAAGAAAGGTTCATAATAATTGATACAATCAGACACAGCTTTCTGATTGTACCGCTGTCATCGAACTTATCCATTATCCTGCCGGCGGTGTAGTCAATCAATGTTGAAATGACCATTATAACAACATAAACCGGCTCGCCCCATGAATAAAAGAGCAAGCCGGTTAAAAATAAAACACTGTTTTTAAACCTGAACGGAACTGCATAGTAAAGCAGTAACGCAACAGGCAGAAACATAAACAGAAATACGGGTTCAGAAAAAACCATAAAAATAAGTCTCCGAAAAGATTTTATTTATTAGATGCGCTGTCGATTACGCCCTGAACAGCGTCGGGATTTTCGCATATACAAATGATAACTGTATTTCCTTTTGTGATAACCGAGGCAGAGTCAATCTTGGGAACCTGGTCGGGGCCGTAGCTGCCGTAGCCGTCACGGAGATAATCTATTCTTGCCTGAACCGCATCGGAAACGGTCTGTCTTGCCGAATCGTCAACGCAATTGAAAACTGCAATTTCATCTGCGGTTGCGCTGCTTCCTGCATAAAATGCAGCCTTTGTGCAAAGTGAAGAATCTATTCCGTAAATTGAATATGCGGCTTCCTGAGTGCTTTTTTCGAGTTCCTCGCCGAATTGAAGCTCTGAATTCAATGAATCTGCAATGATATCGGCATCATAGTTTCCGCCGTCTTTTGTGCAGCCGAAAAAGGTTAATGCCATAACTGCGGCAATGATTACCGCCCAAATCTTTCTCATTTTTTGTCTCCCCGATGGTTTATGAATTTTCAATAAGATAATTTAACCAGATTTCACAGTATTTTTTCTTGAGATGAACTCCGTCGCTTGCTGCCTCGGGAGGTAAAGCTCCGTCGCTGCCCCTCATTGCTTCAGCAGGAGCAATATAATGCACTCCTTTGTCTGCCGCAAGCTTTTCGATTTTTTTGTTGAGATTATTGATAGTCGTGTTGTTGCAACCATAGTTGTTTTCGTCCGATGCTTTTTTGCTTATCGGAAGAATTGACTGAAGATAAATTTCGGCTTCGGGAACTCTTTCGTGAACTGCGTCAACAACCTTTGCGTATCTTCTGATAAATTCGTCCGTGTTCGGCCATCCGCATTCATTGTCGCCGAACATAAGATAGATTTTTTCAAAATGCTTGCCGTTCAGCTCGTCAATGACGGGAACGCTGCTTCCCGAAACGGATTTTGTGAATACCGTGTCAACATTAAGACCGACAACGGCATAAACATTATCAACAAGTCCGTAATTTTTGAAGTCAAGAACTCTTGAATTGCCCACAAAAGCGCAGTTGTCAAAGTAGCTGTAATCGCCTTTGGCGGGAGCGGTTGTAGCCTTTGCGGTTGTCTTTTTCTCAGGATAAGTCCACGGCAAAGTGAACAGCTTTGTTGAGGAATGCTCTGTTGCCTTGGTAGACGCAGTTGCGGGAGCTTTTGTTGTTGATTTTTTGGTGGTTTTAACCGCTTCCGAAGAAGAAGCGGCTGTTGAATCGGTTTCGGCAATCTTTGATGTTTCAATTGCTGTTGAGCCTGCCGTTGAAGATGTCTTGGTGCTTGAAACAAGCGTTGTTCCCGATGAAGTGCTTTCGGCTGCCGATATCAAATCGGGAGACAGGAATTTTATTGCGGCAAAACATGCGACGCCGACAATTATTATTCCGCAAATAAAATATATGACCTTGGTGTATGATTTATTACTCATGAGCAGTACGCTCTCCTTAATGTTATTTCAGTATTTATTATTTTACATTAAGTGCAAAAATAAATCAATGTATATTTAGTTACAGATTAATAACAAATAATTACAATTTTAATTGAAAATCACCAAATAATATGACTAAATTATTAATGAATTCCGAATCGAGTTTCAGAGCAAAAAAATCGGCAGAGCTGAAAAACTCTGCCGAAAATAATTCTTATTCTTTTGGACAATGATTGGTTGCGATAATATCAATTCCCGTGTCAAGAATATTTTCAATAAGAACATCTCCGAGAGTAACGGGCGCTTTGACTTCAACCTCTGCAATCTTCTTCATGCAGTCGAATATTTTCTCTTTCGGAATTGCTCCTGCGGATTTACAGGGAACGACATTGTGAACACCGCCGCTGACCTTAACCGTTGTCGCAAGGCTTCTTACGGGATGAGTGCATTCCGTTCTTGCGTAAGCGTCGCCTCGTTTGCAGGTGTTGCCCGTGACGGAGATTATATCGCCGTTATCGCTGAGTTCAACGGTAATTCCGCAGCCCATGGGGCAGGCAACGCAAATTATATTTTTTTGCATAAATCACACCTCCACCGAAATTTCAAGCTTTCCGCCCTCGGAGAACTTTTTGAGTATATCGTTTTTGATAACAACATTCTCCATTTCTCCCGGAGCAAGGCGGGGACGCTTTTTGCTGATGATTTCTTCGCCGTTATATTTTACAACGGTTTTGGCGTTTTTATAAACCTCACCGACTCTGAAATAAAGCTTAACATCGCCATCGTTCTTGATGTTGATTTTCTGAGGAACAATATATCGAACTCCGTTAACGCCTTTTGCCGTTATGTATTCGGGTTCTTCGGATTTGCCGAGAACATAGCGTGCCGCTCCTTCGCCGGCGGTCTGGCTTTCAAGAGTTACATAGTCAACAAGGTCATGAACATGAAGAACATTTCCGCAAGCAAAAACACCCTTGTGAGAGGTTTCTCTGAATTCGTTGACTACGGCACCGTTTGTAACGGGGTCAAGCTCAATTCCGACTGCTCTTGTCAGCTCGTTTTCGGGAATAAGACCTACGGAGAGCAGGAGAGTGTCACATTCAATATATTCTTCTGTTCCCTTAATCGGTTTTCTGTTTTCGTCAACATTGGCGATTGTAACGCCTTCAACCCTGTCTTTGCCGTGAATGTCGATAACCGTGCAGCTGAGTCTGAGAGGAATGTTGAAATCGTTAAGGCATTGAACAATGTTTCTTGTAAGTCCGCTTGAATAGGGCATAAGCTCGCAAACGGTTTTAACCTCTGCGCCTTCAAGCGTCATGCGGCGTGCCATGATAAGGCCGATATCGCCCGAACCGAGAATGACAACCTTTTTTCCGGGCATATAGCCGTCAATATTGACATATTTCTGAGCAGTTCCTGCGGTCATAATGCCGGAGCATCTTGAACCCGCAATGTTAAGCGCACCTCTGGGTCTTTCACGGCAGCCCATTGCAAGAATAACGGCCTTTGCCTGGATTTCAAGAAGTCCGTCCTCTTTGTTGACTGCGTACACAACATTATCCTGAGTGATTTCAAGAGCCATGGTGTCGGTTTTGTATTCAATTTCTTTTTCGTTAACAAGCTTTATGAATCTGTCGGCGTATTCGGGGCCTGAAAGCTCCTCGCCGAAATAATGGAGACCGAAGCCTGTGTGTATGCACTGTTCGAGAATACCGCCGAGAGTTTCGGCTCTTTCAAGAATCAGAATGCTTTCAACTCCGCATTCACGGGCTTTGAGCGCCGCAGCCATTCCGGCGGGGCCGCCTCCGATAACAACTATATCATAATTAAGCATATTCTCCGCCTCACTTTGTTCTGTCATAAAGTATTTTGGAATCGCCGCCGAATTTGGTTATTTCGTTGATTTCAACGCCGAGCTCACGGGCAAGGAGTTCAACGACCTTTGAGCCGCAGAAGCCGCCCTGGCATCTGCCCATGCCTGCTCTTGTTCTGCGCTTAACGCCGTCAACATCTCTTGCGCCTGCGGGAGCATGAATTGCGTCGAGAATTTCGCCTTCGGTGATAGTTTCACAGCGGCAGATTATTCTGCCGTAAGCGGGATTCTTTGCAATAAGAGCCTTGCGTTCTTCGTTGCTCATGTGTCTGAAACGGACGGGTTCTTCTCTGACGGGGTTGAAATCGCTCTTTGTCTCGGGGCTGAGAGCCTTGATTATCATATCTTTAACAAACAGAGCGATTGCAGGAGCAGAGGAAAGACCGGGAGATTCAATTCCCGCAACATTGATAAACTGAGGATTCTTTTCGCTCGGCTCGATGATGAAATCGTCTCTGTCGCAATGAGCTCTGAGCCCTGCAAATGATGTGATAACCTCTCTTGTGCCGAGAACGGGTATTGATTTTCTTGCCGTTTGGAGAATTCCGTTCAAGCCCTCGGAGGTTGTTGAAACATCGTTTTTATCTTCAAGATCAAGTGCGCTCGGGCCGATTAACAGGTTGCCGTCAACCGTGGGAGTGACAAGAACGCCTTTGCCCATCTTTGAGGGGCATTGGAATATTGTGTGCTTTGCAAGAGAGCCGATTGATTTGTCGCAGAGCATGTATTCGCCCTTTCTCGGAACGGTATGAATCGAATCATCGCCGATAAGAGCGGCAATTTCGTCGCAGAAAACGCCTGCGGCATTAATGACATATTTTGAGGTTATTTCGGTTTCGCCGTTTGAAAGGGTGAAATCATCGCCGTTAAAATCGATTTTCTTAACTGCAAAGTTGCGGATGAAATCCGTGCCGTTAACTACTGCATTTTCAACCGATGCAACCGTCAGTTCGTAGGGGCAGACAATTCCTGCTGTCGGAGCCCAGAGAGCGGCTTTTGCTTCGGGGCTGATGGCGGGTTCTGCTTCACGGAGCTTTTCCGCATCATAAATTTCAAGACGGGGCACGCCGTTCTTTTTTCCTCTCTCAAGAAGTTCGTCAAGCACTTCAACTTCTTCGTCGGAGAATGCGACGACAAGCGAGCCTATGGGCTTGAAAGGAACGCTGAGCTCTTTGCACAAATCGGGCATAAGAGCAGTTCCCTCAACATTAAGCTTTGCTTTCAGCGTGCCGGGTTTTGCGTCAAATCCTGCATGTACGATGGCGCTGTTAGCTTTTGAGGTACCCATTGCCATGTCGTTGCACTTTTCGAGAAGCGCAATTTTCAAGTTGTATCGGCTCAGTTCACGGGCAATTAAAGACCCGACAACGCCTGCGCCGACAACGGCAACATCGTATTTCATTAATAAAACCTCCGTCAAAATAATTTACCGAATAAAGTATATCATATCATTTTAATTAACACAATATAAAATTCAGACAAATTGAGCTGTTTGTCGGAATTTTTTTGATAAGATTTTCATTTTGCTTTTCCAATGCAAAAATTATGCCCTGTAAATATTGACAAAAATTTCATTTTAAGGCACAATATATAGTAAACTAAATCGAGAGGAACTGATAAATATGATGACTGACATTGAAATAGCTCAGTCCGTTCAGATGAAGCCGATAACGGAAATTGCAAAAACGGCGGGAATTGACGAAAAGTATCTGGAGCAGTACGGCAACTACAAGGCAAAAGTTGATTTGTCTTTGCTTAAAGAAAGCAAGAACGAGAAC
>JBJEQD010000152.1:0-19747 GCA_051881575.1 Acutalibacteraceae bacterium
CTGTTGAAGAAAACGGTCTCTATATATGGGATGATGAAAACGGAACGGAAACCGAGGTTGAAAACAAATATAACGCACTGGGCTTGCGAACCTATAAGAGAACAGGCGATGATGTTTTACATTATCTTCTTGAAAATGGCGAAAGTATTCTTGAGGTTAATGCAAGCGGTGAGGAAATTGCGAGAAATGTTTATGGCATAAATCTGATTTCCCGTGAAAGCGGAAATCAAACCGTAAATTATCTTTACAACGGTCACGGAGATGTAACGAGTCTTATTGACCAAAGCGGTGAAATTCTTGCAAGTTATTATTATGATGTTTACGGCAAAATCACTGAGCAAACAGGAAACTTTGACAATTCAATAACTTTTTCGGGCTACACCTTAGATAGCGAAACGGGTCTTTACTATCTCAATGCAAGAATGTATAACCCTGACGACGCAAGGTTTTTGCAGGAAGATACTTATAAAGGCAATCCAACGGATATTTTAAGCCTGAATATCTATACCTATTGTGTCGGAAACCCGCTGAAATATATTGACCCAACAGGCCATACTGCAATAAATTCGACGGCAGCTATAACTTCAGGTACAGTTTGTAGCGGATCTACGCTTACGGGCGAAGCTGTTAATAATGGTGCCATTTGTAGCGGATCTGCGCTTACGGGCGAAGCTGTTAATAATGGTGCCATTTGTAGCGGATTTGCCTTTATGGGCGATGCGATTAATTGCGAAAGTTTTGTTGTAGAAAGCTTTAATGAATATTTCGCAAACCGCAAATTAACAGTATGTGCTGTCTTTGATTGGATGACAAAACTTTGGGGCGAGCTTGTTTCCCAAACTCCCCAAGAGGTTTTGCAAGATTTAAGAAACTCATTTGCTCTTCCCGATAATCTAAAATCATCATTTGCCGATACTTTGGCATATCTGAATGATATCAAGGAAGAAGTTGCGGTTGTGGCAACAGCAACCGTGTTGATTGCCGGCGGAGTTATGATGATGCATTGTTCTCCGTCGGTTGGAACGGGTCTTGTGAATGCAGGCTTAACTGTGGCTTCAAAAGCTTTTTTTGAATTCGTTCAGAACGGAAAAGTCACGGGATCTTTTTCAGACTATGTCAAAACCGGAGCGGCAGGTTTTGCGGCGGGCTCAATATCATCTGCAATTACGAATTTTGGCGCAGCAGCAGGAGTCACGGGTTTAGGAAAATCGCTTTTGGCGGCAGCGGAAGATATGGCGGTAGAAGCGGCTACGCAATACATTCTGACGGGTAAGGTTGACCCAAAAGAAGTGGTCGTCTCAGGACTTTTCAGCTTTGTTTGCGCCGAGGGATTTCGCCAAGCGCCAAGAATTACTTCAAACCTTAAATCTACCAAAGCCCTCAAAAGCTATTCATCAACACAAAAAGTTGTAAGTGTTTCTGATGATTTTGTTGATAATGTTGCAAGAGCAACATCGAATAGAAAAACGACAGAAATAATTCTTCCCTCAAAGCCACACACCAACAAAACTCCGGGGCATTGGGAAACTATTTTGGATGAAGTGGAAAGAATGAAAAATAGTGGACAATACTCCAAAATATATGTGAACAAAGGATTGAGAAACGAAGTTCCAAGTGTGCCGATTAACAGAAGACCTGATATTATGGCTGTTAGATGGGATGGCATTATTGACCAAGTTGAAGTTCCAAGCAAAAGCGATCAGGAACTAAAACTAATTAAAAGAATGATTGATAATAACTCTATGCTTGGAAAAAGAGCTGGAGAAATAGAAATTGTTCATATTGATAAGATTGTGAGGAATATATTATGACATTGACATTTGTAATACGCAATGAGCTTAACACATCATTTGAAATGTGGGATCGATGGATTGAAGGAGCAAAAGAAATTTTTTCTCTTTTGAAAATTGAGCCTACAAACTGTGCTGTTACTACTCAAAAAAAGGATGAAAACTTGCTGAAATATAAGAGTTTAGAAAAAAGAATAGAGCGTGCAAAAAGAGAAAGTGATTTAATAGAAAGTATTTCTATTCATGTTTTGCCTCCTGATTATACGACCCTTATTTTTGATTTTATTATTAAGTTGGAAAGTGTGTTTGGTAATACTTTTTTATCATTTAACGAAAACTATATGTCCATTGATAATTTAGATGAAAACGGTATTGTTGACATTCTTAAAAAAATGGTTCCTGACGGTAAAGGCGAAATATTTTTAATGGATAACCGTGAATGCCCTGCACTGTATGCTTGTAACATAAACTCGCCGGACTTTTATAAAACATTAAAAGTTATCGGACACTTTTGACAATCATATTAGTTTTTGTCTGACCAAAAACCTACTCGGTTGTAAAACTTATCATAAGCGATAAACAACCGAGTAGGTTTACAGCAAAGCAATTGACTCTTTATTATTATACAATAATCTTGTTCGTCAGCAGCTTCACACTTTTGTTAATAAAGCTGCTGACGAAACGGAGATGGTGTCCTGTTCTTAGTCCTACGACAACGCAGATAATCTGACATCAAAAACAGATACCAAAGGAACAACAACCTATACCTATGACGGTTTGAATCGCCTTGAATGCATTGCAGAAGCGAAAATAATCATATTCTGCGACAAGTAATTTAATCAAGTTTTTTAAAAGCAAGCAGATTAATTATAAATCTGCTTGTTTTTTTTGAAAAATTTTTTAAACAGTTCATTAGGTGAGCTGTTTGAGGTTTATTCTTACATAAAGAATCAACATTGAAAGGAGCAGTTTGTTGTGCAGAATACAACTGAACGACGGCAACTACTCCTTGAAGTGTTAAATGTTCGCCGAAAAGATACTCTAAAAAATCTTGCTTTCGAGTTTGGCGTTTCAATATCTACAATAAAACGGGACATTACAATTCTTAGCTGTTATGTTCCCATTTACACAATTCAAGGTAATTCAGGAGGAGTGTTTTTAATGGATGGTTATTATACAAATCGTCAGTATTTATCGAAAGCGCAAGAGAAAGCCATAAATGATATTATTGATGGCAAAGGTGTTGACATTGTTCAGCTTAACAGCATACTTTTATCTTTCTCAAAACCTAAATTATAAAACGCTTATCTTCTGTTTCCTTTTGATGTAAAAATCAAAAGGCTTTGATAAATGTATAATATGCACCTTGAAAATTGAACAGCTTCACGGCAACAATC
Organism: Acutalibacteraceae bacterium; assembly: GCA_051881575.1. Classification (GTDB taxonomy): domain Bacteria; phylum Bacillota; class Clostridia; order Oscillospirales; family Acutalibacteraceae; genus CAG-177. Next base: position 3,188 of record JBJEQD010000152.1, read on the forward strand.
TTTCTGAAATAGCCGTCTGAGTGATACGCCAAGACCCGATTCGGCGAGCGAGAAATATCATGACAGATAAATCGGTTGCAACCGATTGAGCGATGACAGCAGAAAGTGGCTACTCCCCATTGTGAAAGGTTTTATACCGAGTAGAGTGAGAGGCTTCGTAAGTGAATCGGAGGGTTAATGAACGAGTGCAGATTTGCAACCTGCAGCCGAACAATGAAGCACAAAAGCAAAAACAAATGCAAAAGTAGAACAATGTGTATAAGTTCTACACATATTGTTGTATTTTTGAAATTTAAAGATTATTTCCAATAGATTAAGAAAAGATATTTTTACGGAGGTGACTCGATGAAAAGCCATAGAGAAGTAAACAAAACACAAGAATACTATTTTGAAGAAAGGTGCTATGTTGTAAGCCGTTCTTTCGGAAAAGACAAAACGATAAATGATTTAATAAAGGATTTAATTACCAACAGGAATGTTCAGGCTGAACCTTGCAAGTAAGATTTCTACTATGATATAATGCAATCAAGTTATATTGTTTGTTTGTCATAGAGTTCCTTGAAGGAGGTTTGATAAATGGGAACTCCTTTTATAGCCGCTGCTTATTACAGATTATCTGTAGAAGACTCAAAAAGTAGCGGGAGCGCTTCAGATGAATCAGAGAGCATAATAAACCAGCGTAATTTAGTCCATGACTATTGCCGGAAAAATCAGATTACTTTGGTTGAAGAATTTGTTGATGACGGTTATAGTGGTTCAAACTTTAATCGTCCCGGTTTTCAAAAGTTGCTCGACTTGATAGGCAAAGGAAAAATAAATATGGTTATCACCAAAGACTTATCAAGATTAGGCAGAGATATGATAGACTCAGGTTATTATGCTGAAAAGTTTTTTCCTGAGAATGGAATTAGATATATTGCAATCGGAGATGATTTTGACTCGGAAAAAGACAATATGATGACTCCATTCAAAATGGCAATGAATGATGTATACTTGAGAGAAACTTCCAAAAAGATTAAACAGGTAATGAACAGCAAACGTGAGCGAGGCGAATACTGTGCCTGTCCCCCATTCGGATACATGAAAGACAGTAGCAATAAATCATTGCTCGTTCCGGATCCGGCAACTGCTCCGATTGTTCAGCGAATATTTGAAATGGCATCAAACGGCGTTTCATGCCACGGTATATCAAAAATACTAACAGAGGAAAAAGTGATAACACCTTTGAAGTATCGTGTATATCATCGTGATGCTTTTGGTGAAAAAGGTGCAGCTCGTGCAACAGACGAATGGAATCATACAACGGTCAAGAGGATTCTTAAAAACAAAGTGTATCTGGGTCATACTATTTTAGGTAAAAGTAAACGAGTAAGCATCAAATCAAAAATGAAAATTGCTTTACCCGAAGAAGAATGGGCAATAACGATGAATACTCATGAGCCTCTTGTTTCGGAAGAACAGTTTAATAATGCCGAACGTTTTATGAGCAGAAACACAAAAAGCTGGAATGACAATCCCCGTTTCAGATACAATATCTTCAACGGTATCATTTTTTGTGAAAACTGTGGTGCAGCAATGTGTTCAGCCGGTTCGGTATATAAAGGAGAACGAGAAAAATACTGGTATTTAACTTGCAATAATATTTCTCACGAAAATCCTTTGAAGAAGTGTTCTCACGGTGCAAGAATAAAATATACTGATTTGCTTGAAGTAATCAAACGAGAATTGAACAGTTTGATTTCCCTTTCAGACAAAGAAATTGATATTGTTACTAAGGCAGCAATTAAATCGGCAACCTCCGGTAATGTCTATGAGGGGGCTGAAGTTCAACTTGCTATGTGCGAAAAAAGGCTTGCTGAAATAGACAAAATAATCGGAAAGCTTTATAACGACAATATCAAAGGCTTGATTGATGATTATAGGCTTGAGCGAATGCTCACTGAGTTAAATTCGGAATCAAAATCTGTTTCAGACAAGGTAGCTAAACTTAAAACAGGCAAAACTGAGAGCGATATTGTTAAAGACTCATATGATGCTTTTTTTAAGTTGGCAAAAGAGTACACTCACATTGAAGAATTAACAGAAAGTATCGTCCGCACATTCATTGAGCGAATCGAGATAGGCGAAAAAATTCTTCCTCCGGGTTATCAAGTTGCAAGTCATCGAATTCCATTCAAACAATCAATAAAGATTTATTATCGTTTTATAGGAAATATTGCAGAAGATAGTGTTTTGTATTGGAACAATGCAAAACCAAGCGATTTTTCTAATAGAGCAGTATAATACCTAAAAATAGCCCAAAATGACACATTTTAAGAGGGAATTGAACATCAACAGAGGTTGGCGTAAACCTTAAGCAGGGCTACAACGGTGATCTTACAGCCAAGGAAGCCGGTTCTGTCGGCGGTCAGATGGTTAAAAAGATGATCGAGGCTTATGAGAACGGTATCAAATAACTTTGGTTTGGCAAATGAACTGATAATCGGATAACTCAATAAAAGGAAAGCTGCTGCGGAGAAATCTGCGGCGGCTTTTCGTATTTTTGCCGCAGGTCAGACGATTTGGTTCGTGAGAATTTTGATTTTTGCTGAATTTAGCCCGCTTTTTGTTTGAAAATAATTATCGTTTGGCGGGTTTTCATCTTTTTATATTATCATTATCACCAAAATTATTTTGTTTTTTTGTGCAAAACATGGAATTGCATTTTTCCGTTGCCGTTTCAAAATTAAGATGTTATAATAATGTTACTATAAATAATACCAAAGGAGAAAACAGCAATGAAAAAAGCACTTTCAGTCATGCTTGCTCTTGTTCTGTGCATCGGTGCGCTTCTTATCCCCGCAGGCGCAGCGGATGTTAACAGCAACGGCAAGCTTCAATTTAACAAGGATGGCAGCTTCCGTATTCTTCAGATTTCGGATATTCAGGACGGCCCCGCTCTTTTTCCCATTGTCAAGGATTTTATCAGAGACGCTGTCAAAGAGGCTGACCCTGACCTTGTCGTTCTGACAGGAGATAACATCGGAGGCCCCTCTTGCGGTATTGGCGTTGAAGCAATCGACAAGCCGTTTGTCAAGATAGCGATTGACAAATATATGTCGATTTTTGAAGAAGCAGGAGTCCCCGTTGCAATGGTTTTCGGCAACCATGACGATCAGAACATCGCTGTTTCAAAAGAAGAACAGATGAAAATATATCAAAGCTACAGCTGCTTTATCGGCAATGACGACAACAGCGAGCTTTACGGCTGCGGAACATACAATCTGCCCATCTATTCAAGCGACGGCAGTAAAATTGCCTATAATCTCTGGATGATCGATTCAAACGCCTTCGACGAGGTCAACGGCGGTTATGACTATGTTCATCAGGATCAGCTTGACTGGTATGTTAAAACCTCAAACGAGCTTAAAGCTCAGAACGGCGGAGAACCCGTTCCCTCAATGATGTTCCAGCATATTATCGTTCCCGAGATTTACGACGCATTGAAGGAAGTTCCCGAGGGAACAGAAGGAGCGGTTGAAAGAGACGGCAAATACTATGTTCTTAACCCCGAGAACACCTTGAGCGGTCAGCTCAATGAATCCCCCTGCCCCTCAAAAACCAACAGCGGTCAGTTTGAAACACTTCTTCAGCAGGACGATGTTGTTGCAATGTTCTTCGGCCATGACCATGTCAACACCTTCAGAGTTAACTATAAAGGAATTGACCTTGTTAACACTCCCGGCGTAACCTTTAATTCCTACGGCAATGATTGCAGAGGCGCAAGAATCATTGACATCAACGAAAACGATACATCCTATAACACATCAATCATTTTCTACAAGGAGCTTTATAAGGGCGACAAAGCGGCTGAACAGCGTTTCATAGCTTTCGGCAGTGAAAACGAATTTCTTGACAGAGTTGCCGCTTTCTTCAAGTATCTTTTCCTTAAAACAGTTTCTCTTATTTCACTTTAATCGGCAAATTTTCTCGTGGGCGCAGCCTTCTGTTGCTGCGCCCTGTGTTATATTAATCGGAGGTAATGATGAAGAACAAAGAAAAGAAAAGCGGAAAAATTTTTAAGCGGATTTTATTATCACTTCTTGCGGTCATTGTTTTGATAAGCGGAGTAACGGCAATCGTTAACGGCGCACTTGTCAAAGCCAATGTCAAAAAAGCCAACAGCTTCCCGAACGCCGAATGCGAACAAATAAAAGCCGAAAATGTTTCCGACGGATATTGGAATATATATTTTGACGGTGAAATGAAAGTTATTCAGCTGAGCGATGTCCATCTCGGCGGCGGCTGGATGTCAGCCAAAAAAGACGCAATGTCGCTCAATGCCGTTGCGGCAATGATAACAGCCGAAAAGCCCGATTTTGTTATCGTTACGGGCGATATCGCCTACCCTGTTCCGTTCCAGGCAGGCACATTCAACAATAAATCGGGCGCAAAGCTCTTCGCAGAGCTTATGGAATCCCTCGGCGTTTATTGGACAGCCACTTTCGGCAATCATGATACGGAAGCATACAGCTATTATAACCGTGAGGAAATAACCGAATTCTATTCGGCATATCCGCATTGCCTGCTCAGAGAGGGCGCAGACGGTGTTGACGGCAGCGGAAATCAGGTTTTCAATATTGTTAATTCCGACGGAATAATAACCCGTTCGCTGTTCACGCTCGACACTCATTCCTACATTGACGGCGATTTTCTCGGCATTGCATGGAAATATGACGGACTTCACGAAAATCAGATAAATTGGTATGCCGAAACGGTTAACCGGATTAATGCGAAAAATGCAGAAACCGTTGCCGCAATGGAGCCTGCCAAAGCCGCTGAATATGCAAATCTTCCCGAAACAGCTCCCTCATCGGTATTCATCCATATTCCGTTCGGAGAATACAAAGACGCATGGACGGAATATGCCGAAAAAGGATTTGCTGACACTCCCGATGTTAAGCATATTTACGGCACGGCGGGCGAATCGGGCGATATCGTTTACAGCAGTCTGCACGATGATAATTTCTTTGAGACAATGCAGGAGCTCGGAAGCACGGATTCCGTTTTCTGCGGTCACGACCATCTCAACAATTTCTCGCTTGAATATAAAGGCATCAGGCTCAACTACACTTTCAGCGTTGATTACCTTGCATACAGCGGAATTTACAAACTCGGAAGTCAAAGAGGCTGCACGGTTATTACAATCGGCGCAGACGGTTCGTTGGAAAGCAAGCTTGAAAATTATTATCAAGAAAAATATGAATCCTTATATGAAAAAGAAGATGTAACAATGCAGGAGCTTTTGCAGAAATGAAAAAAGGTTTGATTCTTGAGGGCGGCGCAATGAGAGGAATGTTCACCGCCGGCGTTTTGGATGTATTCATGGAAAACGGCGTTGAATATGACGGCGCAATAGGCGTTTCTGCCGGAGCGGCTTTCGGCTGCAACATAAAATCAAGGCAAATCGGCAGAGTTATCAGATACAACAAAAAGTACGCTTCCGACCCGAGATATTGCAGCATCAGATCGCTGATAAAAACGGGCAATCTTTACGGGGCGGAATTCTGCTATCACGAAATACCCGAAAAGCTTGATATTTTTGATGTTGAAGCATACGATGCCAACTCAATGGATTTTTATGTTGTCTGCACGGATGTTGAAACCGGGAAAGCGGTTTATATTAACTGCCCAAGGGCAGACCACACAATGCTTGAATATGTCAAGGCTTCGGCATCGATGCCTTTTGTTTCAAGAGCCGTTGAAATTGAGGGTCAGAAACTGCTTGACGGCGGAATTGCGGATTCAATCCCTCTTGAATACTTTGAAGGCATCGGCTATGACAGAAATATTGTTGTGCTCACTCAGCCGCTCGGCTTTGTCAAGAAAAAGCTACCCGCTGCTCCCCTGATGAAGCTTTTGCTTCACAGATATCCTGCAATTGTTCCCGTTCTTGCAAACAGGCATAATGATTATAACAACGCAACCCGATTGATAAGAGAAAAAGAGCTGAAAGGCGAAATAATCGTTATCCGCCCGCCTGCCCCGCTTGAAATCGGCAAAACGGAGCATAACCCCGATGTGCTCCGGCGTGTTTATGAATGCGGAAGAGAAGAAGCAGAAAAACATCTTTCCGAAATAAAGGCGTTTTTGGCAAATCAGCCAAGCAAAATATAATTAAAAAATGCAGGTTTGATAAATCAAATTATCAAGCCTGCATTTTTGCTTGTAAAGTTATTGCGCTTTACAGATTGTTTTGTATTATTGTATTGTTTATTGTGAGTCCCGGAAAGCTGCGGTTCTGAATTTTTGTTGATATGCAAAGAAAGTTGAACAAGTCATTTAAACCGTACAAAAAGAAATGCAACCATGTAAAGCTGTTTGTCTTTACATGGTTGCTTCATATTTCAATTAATTATCTGCCGGAGTTTGCGGCGGTTTTAAGGGTAACATCGTGATAGCCGCCCTCAACAATGCTGGTTGAGGAAACAACGGTCAGCTTTGCATTCTTCTGAAGGTCGGGAATTGTCAGAACGCCGCAGTTGCACATTGTTGACTTAACCTTGTAAAGGCTCTTTGCAACATTGTCGCTGAGCGGACCTGCGTAAGTTACATAGGAATCAACGCCCTCTTCAAAGCTGAGTTTTGCCTTGCCGCCAAGGTCGTATCTCTGCCAGTTTCTCGCTCTGTTTGAGCCTTCGCCCCAATACTCTTTAACATAAGCTCCGTTAATCATAAGCTTATTTGTCGGGCTTTCGTCAAAGCGTGCAAAATATCTGCCGAGCATGAGGAAATCCGCACCCATTGCAAGAGCAAGAGTCATGTGGTAATCGTGAACGATACCGCCGTCGGAGCAAATGGGAACATAGATTCCCGTCTCTTTGTAATACTCGTCTCTTGCGGCGGCAACCTCGATAAGCGCAGTTGCCTGACCTCTGCCGATACCCTTTGTCTCTCTCGTTATGCAGATTGAACCGCCGCCGATGCCGACCTTTACAAAATCCGCACCCGCTTTTGCAAGGAAAAGGAAACCGTCACGGTCAACAACATTGCCTGCGCCGACCTTAACTTTATCGCCGTATTTCTCACGGATGAAAGCAAGGGTCTGCTCCTGCCAGACCGTGTAGCCCTCGGAGGAATCGATGCAGAGAACATCTGCGCCTGCCTCAACAAGAGCGGGAACACGCTTTTCATAATCAAGAGTGTTAATTCCTGCGCCGACAACATAGCTCTTGTTGGCGTCAAGAAGCTCCTGAGGATTCTCCTTATGCTGAGAATAGTCCTTGCGGAAAACGAAATAAAGAAGCTTGCCGTCTTTGTTGACTATCGGAAGTGAATTAAGCTTATGCTCCCAGATAATATCGTTAGCGTCTTTAAGAGTTGTTGTTTCGGGAGCGGTGATAAGCTTTTCAAGCGGAGTCATAAACTCCGAAACGGGAGTGCTCAGATCCATTCTGCTGACTCTGTAATCTCTGCTGGTAACAACGCCGAGCAGCTTGCCGTTGGCGCTTCCGTCATCGGTAACCGCCATGGTGCTGTGACCTGTCAGGTCAAAAAGCTCAAGAACATCGGCAAGAGTTGCGTAGGGCTTGAGGTTTGAATCGCTGACAACAAAGCCTGCCTTGTAACTCTTAACACGGGCAACCATTGCCGCCTCGTCCTCAATTGACTGAGAGCCGTAAATAAAGGATATTCCGCCTTCCTTTGCAAGGGCAATCGCCATTGTATCGTTCGATACAGACTGCATTATTGCCGAAACAAGCGGTATATTAAGGCTCAGCGGGCATTCCTCCTCGCCCTTTCTGAACTTAACAAGCGGGGTTTTGAGGTTGACATTTGCGGGAATGCACTCCCTTGATGTGTAGCCCGGTATAAGAAGATATTCGCTGAAGGTTCTTGAGGGCTCCTGACAGTAGATAGCCAAACTAAACACTCCTTTTAGTTATTTTTTAGCGACGATTATATAACAAATAAATATAAAAGTCAAGAAATATTTGAAATTCAGCGGCAAAATTCCGCAATGTAATTATTGATACACTTTTTGATTATTTCAACAGCCGTTTCTCTGTTCTGAACCTCGTCAACAACGGTTTCCTTGCCTTCAAGGCTCTTATAAACAGAAAAGAAGTGGCGCATTTCCTCAAAGATATGCGGCGGCAGCTCGCTGATGTCTTTGTAGGCGTTATAGTTCGGATCGTTGAACGGAATTGAAATTATCTTTTCGTCAAGCTTTCCGCCGTCTTTCATAGTTATAACGCCGATGGGATAACAGCGCACGAGGGTCATCGGGTCGATTTCCTCGCTGCAAATAACGACAACATCAAGCGGGTCGCCGTCATCGCCGTAGGTTCTAGGAATAAAGCCGTAGTTTGCGGGATAATGAGTTGAGGTATAAAGAATACGGTCAAGAATAAGCAGACCCGTTTCTTTATCAAGCTCATATTTCCGTTTGCTGCCCTTGGTTATTTCGATAACCGCAATAAAATCCTCGGGCGTTATTCTTTTGGGGCTTATGTCATGCCAAATATTTCCCATGTTTTCACTCAATCAATCAAAATAAACTGTCTTGCCCGTTCTCGCCGATTCATAAACGGCGTTAACGATTCTGACGCTCTTAATTGCCTCCATGGGCAGGATTGCAGGGTCTCTGTCCTCAAGAATTGCGCTTATCATATCCTCAACAACAGAGTTATGTCCGAGGCAGAGAGTCGGGTCAAGAGCTGCTGCTGCGGCGTTGCCCGTATACTTCTTGAGCATTTCCTCTTCCTCTCCCTCGGGAGCGTCCTTGAACTTCCAGAGAGTGAGCTTATCCTGATTTGCTTCCATAGAGCCGTTTGTGCCGTAAACTCTGATATCGGTGCTCAGACCGGGATATGCACAGGTTGTGCTGATAAAGGTTGCAACTGCGCCCGACTTAAACTTGATGAGCGAAGCCGTGAAATCCTCCGTGTCAATCTTATGGTTATAAATAGCGGTCTGAGAGGTAACGCTCTCAACCTCGCTGTTCATGAGCCACTGCATGAGATCGACGGTGTGAACAGCCTGATTCATAAGCGATCCGCCGCCGTCCATTTCCCATGTGCCTCTCCAGCCGCCGTTATCGTAATATTCCTGAGTTCTGAACCATTTAACCGCAAAATCTCCGAAAAGAACCTTGCCGATTCTTCCGCTGACAACCGCATCATGCATCAGGGGCATATCGGGATTATATCTGTTCTGATGAACAACGCCGGCTTTCATTCCGGTTTCCTGCCTTGCCTTTTCGATTTTGAGAGCCGCCTCAACGGTGATATCAACAGGCTTTTCAACAAGAACATTCTTGCCGGCTTTCATTGCCTTAACGGCAAATTCGGCGTGCATTCCGCTCGGAACTGCGATGCTGACTGCGTCGATATCGGGATTCTTGAGCATTTCGTCAAAATCAAGATATGTAAGAACATCGGGACAAATCTCTTTCGCTTTGTCAAGCCTTTCCTGAAGCAAATCGCAGACTGCGATAAGGTTTGCATTTTTTGACTTTGCCGCCGCTTCCGCATGACGCAATCCGACACCGAGACCTACAACGGCATAGCCGACTTTCTTTTCCATAATAAAATATCCTCCTAAATTTTGTTTATATATTTCAGATGCTTTTGTATGTAGTGAATCTGTATTTCAGCCCTTTATGCTCCGCCTCGTCCTTTTGGCGGGCAAGCACCCAATCCTCATTTTCGTCAAGGTTCGGGAAGAAGCTGTCGGCAGGCTTTGACGCCGACACCTTTGTTACATAAGCCGTGTCGCAATAAGGCAAAAGCTGTTCATAAACCGAAGCTCCGCCGATGACGAAAACCGTGCTTGAATCATATCTTTTCAGAATTTCAAACAGCTCGTCAAGCGAATGGCAGGGAACAACTCCCGGAGCCGACCAGCTTTCATCCGAAGTGAGAACAATATTGACCCTGTCTGCAAGCGGCTTCTGACCGGGCAGAGACTTAAAGGTTGAAATGCCCATAACAACAACATTGCCCATGGTTTTCTCTTTGAAATACTTCATGTCGGCGGGAATATGAAAGAGCAGACTGCCTTCATATCCGATTCCCCAATTTTCATCAACGCAAACAATTGCTTTCATTGAAAAATCTCCTCTTATATATTTATATCGCTACCGGTATTTTTTCATTGAACTCATGGTATTTATAATTTTCAAGAGAAAAGCTGTCTCTTGTAAATTCATAAAAATCGGTTATTGATTTATCCATAACAAAATCCGGAGCATCATAAGGCTCTCTGCTGATAAGCTCCTCAACAATCGGAACATGGCGGTCATAAATATGAGCGTCGGCGATAACATGCACAAGCTCGCCGGGTTCAAGACCGCTGACCTGGGCAAACATGCAGACAAGCGCCGCATACTGACAGACATTCCAGCAGTTCGCCGCAAGCATATCCTGCGAGCGCTGATTGAGAATGGCGTTGAGCTTTTTGCCCGAAACATTGAAGGTCATGCTGTAGGCGCAGGGGTAAAGCGCCATTTCGCTCAGATCCTGATGAACATAAATATTTGTCAGTATTCTTCTGCTCTGAGGATTATGCTTCAGGTCATAGAGCACTCTGTCAACCTGATCCATGTCGCCCTCTTTATAATGATGCTTAACGCCGAGCTGATAGCCGTAAGCCTTGCCGATGCTTCCGTTTTCGTCAGCCCATGAATCCCAGATGTTTCCTCTCAGGTCATGGATATTGTTTGATTTCTTCTGCCAAATCCAGAGAAGCTCATCAACTGCGCTTTTGAGAAAGGTTTTTCTGATTGTCTGAGCAGGAAATTCCTTGCTTAAATCGTATCTGTTGACAACTCCGAATTTTTTGACCGTGTGTGCAGGGGTTCCGTCCTCCCATTTTGGGCGAACATCAAGCTCGGTATCCCAAAATCCGTTTTGAAGAATATCCTTGCAGGTTTCGATAAAAACTTTATCCGCAAAGCTCATAGTCAGCCTCCCAATCTGTTTATATAGTCGCCGAGACCCTGCTCAAAGTTAACTCCGAGCCTGGTATCGGTTTTTGCCTCAAAGGTTCGTTTAATGGCGGCGCAGGTGAAATCGAGCGCAATTTCGGCGCTCTCAAAAATGCTCTTGCCCCGAAGATAAGCTCCGAGCAGGGCGGAAGCGAAAATATCGCCCGTGCCGTAATATGTTCCCGAATATTTTTCCGAAAAGCGATAAAACGGGGCTTTTCCCTTTTGGAAAACCGCACAGCCGATTTTATCGTCATCAAATGAAACGCCCGTCAGCACAACCATGGGCGGACCGAGCCGCAAAAGCCGATTTGCAAGCGCTTCAATGAATTCCTTGCTGTATGGCGGTTCTCTGTATTCCTCGTCGAGCAGAAAGAACGCTTCCGTAATGTTAGGAACAATAATATCAGCCTTTTTGCAAAGCGAAGTCATTTCCTTTGCAAAGCCGCTGTCAAAGGTTGTGTACATTCTGCCGCCGTCCGCCATAGCGGGGTCAACGAGAACAACGGTTCCGCCGTCCTTGAAATCATCGATGAACGAGCTGACTATTTCCACCTGCTCCGTTGAGCCGAGAAAACCGCTGTAAATGCCGTCAAATCGGATTCCGAGCGATTTCCAATGAGCGACAAAGGGGCGAAGGTCGCCCGTCAGGTCACGGTAGGTAAAGCCCGTCATGTCTCCCGTATGAGTTGAGAGAACCGCCGTTGGCATAACCGCCGTTTCAATGCCTGCCGCCGAGATTATCGGAATTGCGGCGGTCAATGAGCATTTGCCGATGCCCGAAACATCATGTATCGCCGCAACTCTTTTCTGTCTTTCCGTGACACCGCCGCCTTTCTTCGGATATTTTATTAATTATACAATATTGCTTTCCTTTTTTCAACTGCCAAAATCAATATTATAAATGATTTTTTGCGGCTTTTTTCGGAATGTTCAACAATTCCTGCCTAAATGCTCTCAATAAATAATAACAATGTAAACCGCTTTTATCGCCCAGTTGCAGATAAGGACACTTTTTGAATAATAAAGAACCTTTTTTTCTGAAGCATATTGAAGTAAAATAGTAATATAACCATAAAGCACCGATGATAGTTAATAAAAGTAGTAAAAATTCACCAATCAAAATCGGTTTTTTGCTTTCAGGCAGGAAAATCCGTGTCAGAAATCCGTCGGCAGTTAAAGAGCCTGACGGGAGCACTTCCGGAAAGAGGAGGCAAACATATGAAAGACCAGATGCTGACAAGGCGTTATGTCGGCAACATGGAAACGGCGGCATACATAGCTCAGGATTTTGCCGCAAGCTTTTCCATCGGGAAATACGGCAACCGATTCATTTGGGATGTTGTCGGGATTGACTTCAAAATCAACGGAATTGTTTCTCTTTTCACAGGCGCATGGGATATCATTAACGACACCTTTATCAGCGCCATTGTTGACCGCACCCGAACCCGCTGGGGCAAATTCAGACCGTATCTGATTTGGATGAAAATTCCCCTCACCCTGTTCGGAATGCTCTATTGGTTCATGCCCCTTTTCTTCCCCAACACCTCAACAACATATCTACCGAAGCTTATCTACTTTTTCGCTTTCAGCGTTATCAATGAAACAGCGGGCACTTTTCTTAACATTTCGCAGACGGGTTTGCTTGCGACCATAACGCCGAACCCCGAAGAAAGAGTGCGTTTAATCTCTCAGGCGAAATTTTTCTCCCGCTTTTTGGGCGAACAGATTCCCGAATGGACAATGGGAATACTGATTGACCTTATTAACTCCAAAATAATCCGCATGAAGCTGAGCAGCCTTTTCATCGGCATGGGCAGTCTCACGGCGGTTCTTTCCGCCGCAATGACATTCTGGTTCTATCTTGTGTCAAGAGAGCGTGTTATGCAGTCGCTTGAAAAGCCGAGGGTTATCGACGGTCTGAAAGCAATAATCAACAACAAGCCTCTGCTTCTGATTACCCTGTCGGATTTTCTTGCGGGCTTCGGCATTTCGCAGAGCCGCTCCGACTACTACATAGATGTTCTTGGTCAGGCTTCGCTTCAGACGATTGTCGGAATCCCCGCCTATCCGATTCTTAACATCAGCTATTCCTTTGTCGCTCCCCTGCGCAGAAAATTCACCTCAAAGAAGCTTTGGATTGCAGAGGATATCTGGACTGATATGTGCTGGCTTATCGTTTTCGGAATCGGCTCAATAAACAAAAACTTCATGAAGCGCAAGGTTATGATTCCCGTTATGATGATTGAAGAATTCGTTGAAATGTGGGTATACGGTCTGCGCCATGTTATTCCCGACGAGCTTTATAACGAAGCAATGGATTACTGCGAATGGAAAAACGGCTACAGGGTTGAGGCGATGACGGGCGTTGCAAAGGGACTTGTTACAAAAATGCAGACCGTCATAATGACCTCGGTCAAGAGCTTTATTCTTGCAAAAATCGGATATATTCAGGGCAAGGAAATCGGCACTCAGAGCTACAGAGCAAAATGGTGGCTTTTCGCTCTCGGAACGGGCATTCCCATCATCACAAGCGCATTCGGAATAGTGCCGAAATTTTTCTATCCCATCGACAAAAAGATGCGTGAGCGCATGTATCACGACTTAGCTGAACGCAGACGCCTTGTTGCCGATGAAGTCAGGCAAAAAGACGAAACCGCAGTAAAAATTGCGGAATAACCGGATAAAAAGGCAAAACGGCTTGTATCGGTTGATTTTTGAACCGACGCAAGCCGTCTTTCATATTCTTTTTTCTCTGTCACGGTATTTTTTCGGCGACATACCGCAGGCTTTTGAAAACAGCCTGTGAAAATAGCTGATATTGTCATATCCGACCTGCTGAGCTATTTCCTTTATGCCCATATCGGTGTTTCTCAGCAGACTGCACGCCTTTGAAATCCGCTTTTCCTGAAGAAACTGAGTATAATTCTTCCCCGTCAGGCGTTTTATCTGCTTTGACAGAGCGTTGACATCATAAAAAGTCAGCTCGCTCAGCTCCGTCAGGCTGCCGTCGGCATAGTGATTTTCGATATAGTCCAGCATCCTGAAAACGAGCGAATTTCCGCTGCCGTTATAGCTGATATCCTCAACATTGTTCATCAGATGAATCAGCAGCAGACTCATTGTCAGCTCGTTGATTTTATCCGAATAAGGGGTCTCATATAAATGATTCCATATCATGTTTTCAACAAGATTCTGAACTGCGGGAGATTTTGAAGCGCAGAAATGAAGAAATGTGGCTTTGCCCGTGTCGCCCGTCAGACATTCAATGATGAAGCGGTGAATCATCGTTTCTTTTTCTCCGAGCATTGCTAAAATTTGCTTCAAAAAATCGGGATGAACGATAAAATTGACTGCAATATCGTCCTTGCCCGACGGCAGATTAATTTGCTTTGAATTCTGACTCAGAAAAAGAAAATCGCCCTGAGCCAGCAAAACCCTTTCGCCGTTGACAATATGCTCGGTCTGACCCTGACACATATAAACAATCTCTATATAATCATGCGTATGCTCAGGGAAGCCCTCCGTGCTTGTGTCGGCACGAACGGTAATCAGCTTTTCGCTCCCGAGAAAATTTCTGCCCTCAACGAGCACGGCTTCTTTGCCGCACGATACCTGCCTTGACAGCTTTGAGGGGCTTTGGGTTGTTGAGCGGACAAGCTCCAGAAGCAGACCGATATCCATTTTCAACTCTCCCTTCAAAAGAAGTATAACAACTGCACATTTTCAAGTCAATAGCCGTGAAAGAAAAAGATATAACTCAGTTAAAGTCTCAATCGTTTAGCCGATTTTAATAAAAATCCCCTTGTTTTTCCCCGATATACCAACGAATCATAAAAATTTGCTGTTTTTTTGCTAAAACTATTGTTTTACAGGCTCATTTTTAGTATAATAATTTGGTATTGAATCCGGGTTATAATAACCCTTTGAAAGGCGTGGTATAATGCTCGGCAAATATGTCAGAGTCAGGGTTACCAACCCTATCCGCTCCGTAAACAGACAGTTCGGCTTTGTTTATCAGCTGAATTTCGGAGTTATTGAGGGGAAGAAAAGATATGACAGTCTCTCCTCGGGCGCTTATATTATGGGCATAAATCATCCCGTCAGAACCTTTGACGGCAGAGTTATCGCCTCAATCAAGCGGAACAACGGCGGCCCGACCGTTTATGTCGTTGCTCCGAAAAGCATGAGATTTATTTCTTATCAAATTGAGGACGCAATCGCTTTTGCGGAAAAAGACAGAGACTATAAGCTCGAATGCCTTTATGAGCGCTCATGCGGTGCGGTGGTTTACCGCATTATCAACGATGAGGTTCGTTATCTTCTGATTAAGAACAGAAGAAGCACTCATTGGGGTTTCCCGAAAGGTCATATTGAAAAGGGCGAAACCTTTGAGCAGACCGCAATCAGAGAGGTGCTTGAAGAAACGGGAATCCACATTCAGATTCTGCCGCAGTTCGCTTCAAAATCCGAATATACGATTCAGGGCAGAGTTGAAAAATCCGTTACTATTTTTCTTGCAAAGACAAAAGACACCCAAACAACCATCCAAAGAGAGGAAATTGAGGACTATATCTGGCTGAGCTTCGGCAAAGCCATGGACACCCTGCGGTTTATCAATGACAGAAATATTCTTCAAAGTGCGCATGATTTTCTGATTGAGCAGCACATTGTCTGAAAAGGAGGCTTTTGATGACCGAAGCTATAACCGATTATCTCGTCGGAGTGTTTCAGGGGTCAATTCCGAAAGAGCTGATTATTTTTATAATCTCAATGCTGCCGATAGTTGAGCTCAGAGGCGGCATGATTGCGGCAAAGCTTCTCGGCGTTGAGCTGACAAAGGCGTTTGTTATCTGTTATCTCGGCAATATTTTGCCGATACCCTTTATTCTTTTATTTATCAGAAAAATATTTAAGTTTCTGAAACGGTTCAAAGCCACAAGAGGGCTGATTGAAAAGCTTGAAATTCGCTCAATGAGAAAGAGCGAAAAGGTCAAGCGCTGGAGAAACTGGGGGCTTCTGGCTTTCGTTGCGATTCCCCTGCCCGGAACCGGCGGCTGGACGGGAGCTTTGATTGCCGCCCTGCTCGATATCCGAATCAGAACCTCTTTCCCGATTATCGCTTTGGGAGTGCTGATTGCCAATCTGATTATGGCGGCATTTTCTTACGGCTTTCTCGGAATCCTCGGAGTGTAAAAAATCAATTCAACAGCTTAAAAAACGGTGCAGTTTTTCAGACTGCACCGTTTTTTGCTTTTTTGACGGCACAAACCGTCATTTATACCGTTTTAACCTAAGAATATTTTTAATAACCTATGCTTTCAAGCCATTCGGTAACCTCAGTTTCAGAAACGCCCGATGAAAATCTCTTGCCGCTTATCCAATCCCCCGTTCCGGCAGCTTCTTTGAGCAATTCTCCGCTTTCACCCAAGCCCGAGCTTGCCGAAGTGCAGAAAGGAATCACCTTTTTACCCGTGAAATCATTTGCTTCAACAAAGCCGTCAACCGGCCAGGCGGCGATTCCCCACCAGATCGGATAAGGTGATGGGAGTCGAACCCGATATGGTTTAAAACGGTCTATTTTCGCCTGA
>JBJEQD010000153.1:0-4160 GCA_051881575.1 Acutalibacteraceae bacterium
GTGCTATTATCTTTTTATATACAATATTATTTTATCCTGATTAAACGGAGATGACAGAATGGCTGAGAATAATAATGCCGCCGTTGAAGTTCAAAGCGAGAGCACGGGCTCGGGCGAGGTTAAACGCCTTGTAAGACCCAGAGAAATTGCCGCTTTTGCGATAACCTCTTACGGCCTCAACAATCTGACAAGCTTCATCGGCTCAACCAAGCAGTATTTTATGATGAGCTTTCTCGGGCTTTCGGGCAAGGCTTACGGTCTGCTCGGAACGGTTTCGACCCTCTGGGACGCTCTCGACGACCCTTTATCGGGAATAATTATTGACCGAAGCAGAACAAGGTGGGGCAGACTTCGCCCGTTCCTGATTTTTCCGATGCCTTTTTGGGCGATTGCGTCAATTCTGTTTTATGTTGTGCCGAATTCGTTTTCGTCGGGCGAGCGTTTTATCTATGCGCTTGTAACAACGATAATTTACGGCATAGGCTTTTCGTATCTGAGCGGCTGGGAATTGCTGCTCTATAACATGACCCCGAACACCAACGAGCGAAGTACATTGATTGCGGCGCAGAAATTCATGAATCTGTTCACCTGGCTGCCGTCGCTTGTGCCCGTGTTTGTTGACTTTGTTCCGGGAGTAACCAAAAATGCCGTAACTCAGGTTGAAGTTTACAGAGGCTTCTCGATTTTCTTTGTCATTGCCGCCGCTTTGGGCGCAATTTACGGCTTCTTTACCATGCGTGAAAGAGTTACGGTCGCATCAAAAGAAGAAATGAAAGAAACGGGATTTTTGAAATCGGCAAAGTCAATTCTGACCTGCCGCCCGCTTGCGGTTCTCCTGCTTTCAAACTTTTTCGGAGGAATCAAGGGCGTTGGCGGAGCTTCGGAGGACTTTTTCTGGCTCAACTGCACGGGCAGACTTTCAAACCGCCTGCTTTGCAGCCTTTTCACGGGTATTCCGAATTATGTAATTACACCCTCAACCCCGATACTTATTAAAAAGTTCGGCCTCAGAACGACCGCCGTTTCGGCAGGTATTTTCAGCGGCGTTGCCTATACCGTTCTTTATTTCATCGGATATAAGCCGACGGGCAACTATTGGCTCGATTTTGTAATTGTAACAATAGGTCTGACCGTCTGCGGTCTGCCGAATCAGGTTATGAGCGTGTGCGACCCGCTTCTCAAGGGCGATATGTTCGACTATCTTGAATGGCAAAACGGAATCCGCAACGAGGGAATAGTCAATGCGGTTTCAAGCTATGTCAACAAGCTTTCTTCAAGCGTTCACGCCTTGCTTTCGGGCGCTGTTTTCGATTGGATAAAGTTCAAGCCCCAGCACGATTCATACGGCAACATCGTTCCGCACACCGACCCCAAGGTGCTCAAAGGAATTTGGGGAATATTCTGCCTTGCTCCCGCCGTTGCAAGATTCGGCTACGGACTTTCGCTCCTGCTTTTCAATGTTCACGGAAAGACCAAGGAGAGAATGTTAATCGAGCTTGAAGAACACCGAAACGCAAGAGCGGAAATGAAAAAACAGGCACTCAGCCAAATCGATTCCCGGGAGAACGAAGAATGATTAATTTTAATGAAATACTGATTTTTTCACAGACCGATGCGGAGAAAAAAGCCGCAGAGCTTCTGAGCGAAGAAATCAGAATCAGAACGGGCAAGGCGGCAAAGCTTTGCTCAGAAAAGCAAGATGCAAATTTTGTTTTTGAAACAAAATCCGATGTTCCGAGAGACGGCTATGAAATTGACTGCACGGGCAGCGCAGTCTGCGTTTATGCGAGCGGAATCCGTGGCTTCATTTACGGCATGGGCATGTTTCTGCGAAAGCTCATTCCGGTCTGCGGAGTTCCCGCACTTTCGGAGGATATTTCGGGCATTTACAGCCCCGATAAGCAGATAAGAGGCCATCAGATAGGCTACAGAACAACCCCGAACACCTATGACGCATGGAGCGTTGAGGATTACCGCCGATATTATCTTGATATGATGTTTTTCGGCACAAATATCGTTGAGCATATTCCTTATGAAAAGGGCGTTTCAAAGCGCAACAGGCTGATGAAATATGACGAGGAGGAATTCCTTGTTGACGCTTCAAGGATGGCGGATGAATTTGACCTTGATGTTTCGCTCTGGCATCCGAACAATGACGGCGAAACCGTTGAGCAGGCGGCTGAGAGACGGGGAAAGCTCTACGAAACGATTCCGAGACTCAATGTTGTTTTCCCACCGGGAGGCGACCCGGGCGAGTTCAACGCTGATGAATTTGTGCTCAGATGCAAGGAAATATCAAAGGCTCTGAAAAGGTCGCACCCTCAGGCTCAGATGTGGCCGTCGGCTCAACAACCTCATTCAATTCCGACATGGGGTGAAACCTTCCTTGAAGAAATGAACAAACAGCCCGAGGAGATTGACGGCGTAATCACGGGCCCGAATGCGGCGTTCCCTCTTGATGTGCTTCGCCGCCGTCTGCCGTCAAAATATCCGATAAGGCTTTATCCCGATGTCACCCACAATGTCCGCTGTGAATATCCGGTTCATTTTGACCGTGACGATTGGCATTTTGCGCTTGCAACGGGTCTGAGCCGTGAGTCAACGAACCCGAGACCCCGTGAATACCGCCTGATTCATCGCCTGACCCGCAGATATATTGTCGGCTCGGTCAGTTATTCGGAGGGCGTTAACGACGATGTCAACAAGATGGTTTGGGCTGATATGGATTATTTCCCGAACTGCGAGCTCAGAACAAGCCTGCTTGACTATTGCCGCCTGTTCTTCTACGGAGCGAATCCCGAAAAATTAGCCGACGGAATTCTTGCGTTGGAGCTTAACTGGCAATGCGACCCTGCCGAAAATCCGACGATTGACACAACGCTTGAAATTTTTGAAGCGGCAGAAAAAGAATATCCGTTCCTCAGCGAAAATTGGAGATTTTTGCAGCTTCTGATGAGGGCAAAATGCGATTATGTTGTAAGGCGCAGGAGAATTTTTGAGCTTGAGCTGATAAAACTTGCCGAAAAAGAAATAAACAAAGGCAATCTTCGTGCGGCAAAGGCAATCCTTGAAACAGACTATGACGATAATTATAAAAAAGAGAGAGCCGATATTGATTACCTTGCAAAGAGACTTTTCGAGCTTATCGGAATGCAGCTTGATGTTGAGCATTACTGCGCCGACAGCTGGGAGAGGGGAGCGGTTCTCGAAACCATTGACCTGCCCGTGACTGACAGAAAGTGGCTGCTCGGCAGGCTGAATGCGGCTGAAAATGAGCAAAGCCCCGAAGCATTTATGCAGAAAGCAATCAACCGCAACACCGTCAGACCCGATGAATATTATTTTTCCGTGGCTCAAAACGGACTTGAGGAATGCGGAGTTGCTCAGCAGAGCGGAATGTATATGAATTTTCAGGGCGACAGACCGTCGGTCAACAACGGAGCGATGCCGACCTCAATGTTTAAGGTCTATGACAATCTTTCATTCAGATGCAAGGTCGGCGGGCTTGATTATGACGGAGATTACCGCCTGAAAATTACATATCTGAGCAAAAAGATACCTCAGCTCAGCGGGCATAAGATAACCGCAAACGGTCATGTGGTTTATGAGGGAACGCAGTTCGGCGGCGAAAAGGACGAAGCCTTTGATTCGGCGTTTGTTGCCCCCGGTTTTGAGACGGCAACCTATGTTTTGCCGAAGGAATATATCGAAAACGGCTGTGTTGACCTTGAATTCAGCGAACCCGTAATGGGCGTTATGTTCTGCGAATTCTGGATAACTCACGAATAAAAAATAAGCGCCTAAGCAATGACGGGAAATGTCGTTTGCTTCGGCGTAATATTTATGCCGTTAGTTTATTATCTTTTATCTTTAATAAATTCAAACGGGTCGGGTTTTGCGGAGAACGGCTTTAATGCAACCGAGAATTCAAACGGGTCAAAGCTCCATTTGCGCTCGGGCTCAACCTCGTCATAATATCCGTGACCGCCTCTGATATCAAAGCGGTAGTCGGTGTAAACAACGGTGTTTTCAAGCGGCTGAAGCTCGTCGTTGTGTGCCGTTTGTTCAAGCATGAGGGGAGTGAAATGAGAAGCGTTGAAAAAGAAAGAATTTTCACTCTCGGGTGCAAAAATCATTCCCTCGCCGTTTTCGTTTGTAAC
>JBJEQD010000154.1:0-19368 GCA_051881575.1 Acutalibacteraceae bacterium
CCATGCATGAACGGGAGCAATCTTGTTATAACGGGCTTCTTTCTGCTTGATAGTACCGACAATGCAGTTGATTATCTCAACAGCCTTGAAATAGAGCGATTTTTCGTCGCCGCTCTTATCGTAAAGCACAACGCCGAGACGCTTGCGCTCGTTGCACATTCCGTTTTCGTCTGTTCCGTCAACAACTCTGCCTGCCTCGAAAATTCCGAATTTTTCGGCAAAATCCTTGTTCTCCTGAGTCATTGAAAGCAGGGTCGGGAGCATTGAATTTCTGAGAACGCCGTTTTCGGAGCTTTCAATGTTGAGAACCTTAACATTATCCTCAACCTCAATGCCGAGCTTCTTATATTTTCTGCCGTCGCACCAGATATAGGAATGAACCTCGTGCATACCGTATTTCTTAACAAGAATATCTTTAATTTCAGCGTCCTCAAGCCTTGCGTAGTCGTTGGGAACGGGCTTTAACGGGCTGTTGGTGGTTGCGATTTCAAAGTTATCGTAGCCGTAGATTCTTGTTATTTCCTCGATGATATCGGCCTTAATCGTGACATCCTTTGTTGCTCTCCATGAGGGAACCTTAACGGTATAATTGCCGTTTTCGCATTCAACGCCGAAGCCGAGAGAAACAAGAGTTTTTGTTATCTGCTCGTCGCTGATGTCAATGCCCGTGTAGCGGTCAACATATTTCTTATCAAAAGTGAGGGTGATTTCGGGATATTTCTTAACATACTCGTCTGTGAGCTTTGAAGCAACTCTTGCGCCCGAATCGATATCCTTAACAAGCTTTACGAATCTGCCGACTGCCGCAAGAGTCAGCTCGGGATCGAGCATTTTTTCATATCTTGCGCTGGCGTCGGTTCTGTGACCGAGCCTTGAAGAAGATTTGCGGATGCTTACGCCGTCAAAGTTTGCGGATTCAAGCACAACCGAGCCTGTGTCTTCAATGATTTCGGATTCAAGACCGCCCATGATTCCCGCAATGCCGACGGGAGTGTCGCCGTTGCAGATCATCAGGGTTTCTTCATCAATGGTTCTTTCAACTCCGTCAAGGGTTTTGAACTGCATTTTCTCCTTGGGAGTCGTAACAACAATCTTATCAATGGCGTTGCCTGCGAATGCGTGAGTCGGCTGACCGATTTCAAGCATGATGTAGTTTGTGACATCGGCAAGCAGGTTAATGCCTCTCATTCCGCAATAATAAAGGCGGATTCTCATGTCAAGAGGACTCTTGTTCTTGGTGATATTATCCATCTTGATGCAGGAATATCTGTAAACAAGGTCTTTTCTGCCGATGGTAACATCAACCTTTTCGTCGCCGTCATATGAAAGATCGCCAAGTGCAAGAGGTTTAAGCTCTTTGCCTGCAAGGGCGGCAAACTCTCTTGCGATTCCGTAGTGACCCCAAAGGTCGGGGCGGTTGGTGAGAGATTTATTATCAACCTCAAAAATTATATCGTCAATGGGATAGATTGATTTGATATCCGTGCCGTTTTCAAGCGACGGGTCAAGCACCATGATGCCCGAATGGTCGTCGCTGATGCCGAGCTCTTTTTCCGAACAGCACATGCCCTCGGATTCATAGCCCGCAACGCTTGCAACCTTGATTTCGCCGGCGCATACTCTGCCGCCCGCAAGAGCAAGAGCGACTTTCTGACCGACGGCAACATTCGGAGCGCCGCAGACGATATTGCAGACCTTACTGCCTGCGTCAACTTTCAGAAGATGAAGCTTATTTGAATTGGGATGGTTCTCAACGGAAAGAATCTCGCCGACAACAACATTCTGAACATCGGCGCCTTTTTCGATTATATCCTCAACCTCGGCAGTTGCAAGAGTGAAGCTGTTGATAAGCTTTTTAATATCCAGACCGTCAAGGTCAACATAGTCTTTTATCCAATTAATTGAAACAAACATTGTTTATGCCTCCTTACTTTCGTTCTCGGGTCTGGTGAAGGATTTCTCCGTAAACTGTGAAAGTGCTTTAAGATTGCCGCTGTTGAACACACGGATATCCTTAACGCCGTATCTCATCATGGCAAGTCTCGTCATGCCGAGGCCGAAAGCAAAGCCCGTGTATTTTTCGGGGTCAATGCCGGCGGCTGTGAGAACATTGGGATGAATCATTCCGCAGGGGCAGAGCTCAAGCCAGCCCGAATCCTTGCAGGAGGGGCAGCCCTCTCCGCCGCAGATAAGACACTGAATATCAAGCTCAAAGCCGGGCTCAACGAACGGGAAGAAGCCGGGGCGAAGCCTTACGGTTATATCTCTCTGGAAAACCTCGGAAAGCATGGTTTTCATAAAATAGATAAGGTTGGAAATTGAAATATCCTTATCAACCATTATGCCCTCCATCTGGAAAAAGGTATTCTCGTGGCAGGCGTCGATTTTTTCGTTTCTGAAGCAGCGGCCGGGGAAGATTGCACGGATGGGGTTGCCGTTTTCAAGAGACGAAGCGTATTTTCTCAGAATTGTGTTCTGAGCCGCCGATGTGTGAGTTTTGAGAAGCTGACCCGAGCTGAGATAATAGGTATCCTGCATATCTCTTGCAGGGTGATGCTTCGGAATATTAAGAGCCTCAAAGCAGTTATAGTCATCGGTTATTTCGGAATAATCCTCGATTGTGAAGCCCATGCTCAGGAAGATGCTTTCAACCTCTCTGCGGACAAGGGTTATCGGATGATAAGAGCCGAGGTTAGCGTCGGTAGGCATTGACTCATCGTAGCTCTCTGCGCTGTCGATAAGTCTCTTCTCTTCAAGAGCTTTAAGCTCCTCAAGCTTTGCCGCAATCGAAGCTTCAATATACTGCTTCGTTTCGTTTATCTTCTGACCTGCTTCTTTTTTCATCTCGTTGGGAACATTGCGAAGCTCCTGCATCAGACCCGCAACATGGCCTTTTTTGCCGAGAAATTCGATTCTGAGCTGTTCAACATCTGAAGAAAGGCTGATTTTTGACGCCTTTTCTTCAAAAAGCTTTTTTAATTCGGTTGACTTTTCAAGCATTTTTTTCGATCCTTTCAAAGTTGTTTATGAAAACTAAAACATACTGTTTTAACGGGTTCAGCACTAATGAACAATAAAATCCCCCGTCACCTTTCGGCAACGAGGGACGAATATAATCCGTGGTACCACCCTGCATTCACGGCAACGCCGTGCACTCTTTTTATGCCGTTAACGACGGCAAACCGTCAAAGCCTACTGCAATTTTCAGCTTTGCCGCTCACGGGTGAACTTCGGCAAATCCTCTGCACAGCCCGCTCACAGCCGATGACGGACATTCTCTGAGTGGTCGGAAATGCTTACTCTCCCGGTCAATGCGTTTGATATCCTTAATAATATAACATATTGCGATTATTTTTGCAAGGGGTAAAAATGTTTTATTTTATGAGGCAGATGGTAGAACAAGCTTTCGGCTGTGGGCTCCTTTGGCAAAGGAGCTGGCGCATAGCGCCTGAGGATTGGAAACAATCACTTAATCCTCTTTTTCACGGCTTCATCAATTACAGTACAAACTTCATAAAATCTTTCATTGATTTCGAGATTTGAAAATCTTAAAACATATAAACCGAGTTCTTCAAGATAATCGGTTCTTTTTGAATCATAACTTATTCCTTTATTCTCATAGTGCTGTGAACCGTCAATTTCAACAACAAGTTTAGCTTTTGCACAATAAAAATCAAGAATATAATTACCGACAATTCGCTGACGATTAAATCGAACCGGGTAGGTTCTGAGAAACTCAAACCAAAGCTTGTTTTCCTCGGGGGTTGCATCATTTCTCAACTTTGTTGAAAATTCTTTTAACTCTTTATTCCTCGGCAATCTGTTTTGTTTCATAAACAATCCGCCTTTTATTTTTTGAATAAATAATGTAGCAGTTTAAAAACTTCTTTTTCTTAATCAATCCTCCGTCACGGCTTACGCCGTGCCACCTCCTTTTCAAAGGAGGCCATTGTTGCAGTCAGCTTTAAGCTGTTTCAATTATTTTATCATCTCATTAAATTCTTCCTCGTTTATTATTGTTACGCCGAGGGTCTGAGCTTTAACGAGCTTGCTTCCCGCTTCCTCGCCTGCAAGCACATAGCTTGTCTTTTTTGAGACCGACGAAGCGGTTTTTCCGCCGAATTTTTCGATAATCTCGCTCGCTTCATTGCGTGAATAGGTCGGCAATGTGCCCGTCAGAACAAAAACCTTGCCCTCAAAGCGGTTATCGATTTTTTCCGTCAGCGACTTCATGTTAACGCCGTAAGCGGCAAGCGCTTCAATCTCATGCTTCGACTGTTCGAGCGCAAAGAAATCCGCAACGCTCTGAGCCATTATTCCGCCGAAGCCGTCAATTGCCGTGAGCTGTTCCAAATCAGCGTTCATAATGTTCTCCATCGTTCCGAAATGCTCGGCAAGAATTTTGCCCGCTTTCTGACCGACATGGCGTATTCCGAGGGCAAAGACAAGCTTTGAAAGGTCGTTTTTCTTTGATTTTTCTATTGCGTCAACAAGATTCTGCGATGATTTGTCCTTAAAGCCCTCAATGGTCATAAAATCTTCTTTTTTGAGGGTATAAATCTCGCTCGGCTTGCTCAAAAATCCGTTTGTAACGAGCTTTTCAAGCACGGCGTCGCCCATTCCTTCAATATCCATGGCGTCACGGGAGCAAAAATGAATCAGATTTCTCAAAAGCTGTGCGGGGCACTCGGGATTGACGCATCTGACCGCCGCTTCGCCCTCCTCACGGATAACCGCCGAGCCGCATGACGGGCAGAACTCGGGCAGGCTGAATTTTTCGCTTCCGTCGGCATGAGAAACAACCTTTATAACCTCGGGAATGATGTCTCCCGCTTTTCGGATAACAACCCTGTCGCCGATTCTTATATCTTTTTCATTGATAAAATCCTGATTATGGAGCGTTGCTCTTGAAACGGTTGAACCTGCAACAAGCACGGGTTCAAAAACTGCGGTCGGGGTCAGAACGCCCGTTCTGCCAACGGCAACCTCAATATCAACAACTGTTGTTTCTTTTTCTTCGGGAGGATATTTGAACGCAAGCGCCCATCTCGGGAACTTCGCCGTGCTCCCTATCTCCGCTCTTTGGGCAAACGAATCCGTTTTAATGACCGCTCCGTCAATGTCAAACGGCAGGGTCGGTCTGATTTCGCCGATTCTGTTAAGCTCGGCTATAATATCGTCATAAGAATCAAATTTGTTATAAAAAGGTACCGTCTTGAATCCGAGAGTTTTCAGAAAATCAATCGACTGCTTATGCCCCGTAATTTCGTCCGAGCCGTAACGCTGAATATTGAAAACGAAAATATCAAGCCCTCTTGAAGCGGTGATTTTGGGATTTTTCTGTCTCAGAGAGCCTGCGGCGGCGTTTCTCGGATTCTTGAAAGGCTTTTCGCCGTTCTGCTCCTGCTCCTCAACAAGAGAAGCAAACACCTTTTTGGGCATATAGGTCTCTCCCCTGACCTCAATCGTGACATCCGATTTCAGGCGCAGAGGGATTGAATTAACGGTTCTGAGATTTGCGGTGACATCTTCGCCGATATTGCCGTCACCTCTTGTTGAACCTCTGACAAATACTCCGTTTTCGTATTCGAGGGCAACCGAAAGACCGTCAATTTTCGGTTCAACAACAAATTCGGCATTGGGGAACTGCTCCTTGACCCTGTCATAGAATGCTCTGACCTCGCCGAAGCTGAACGCATCCTGAAGGCTTTCAAGCGGCACGGCATGAACAACGGGAGTGAACATGCTTTCAGCACTTCCGCCGACCCTCTGAGTCGGAGAATCGGGGGTTATAAGCTCGGGGAACTCCTTTTCGATTCCCGCAAGCTCTCTTTGAAGCATGTCGTACTCATAATCTTCTATCTCGGGCGAATCCTCAACATAATATTTATGGCTGTGATAATTGAGCAGGTCACGAAGCTCCTTTGCTCTTGCCTTTGCCGTTTCAAAATCCATAGCAGTTACTTCCTTGTTTCAATATACTTTTATTATATCAATCCCGGCGGATAAAATCAATATTTTTTATGCTCTCGGATGATTACTCAACCATTACATTCGGAACAGAGCCGACTATCACCGTCTGGGCAACGCAAAACGAGGTTTCAACCGTCTGAGAAAGCCGTTTTCCCGGCAGAGTGAGCATAACCTGCGTTTCGATATTCAGCATAATGCTGTGCTGAGTCTGATTTATGCCTGCGCTTGAAAAAACATTTTCAAAATCCGAATGAGTTGAGGAAGAATATCCGACCGAAACATCGATATAAGGGCCGAGACCCGCAAAAAGCGCAATTCCGCTTGCCGAGCCGAGCGGAACGCTTATCTCAGTCTTTTTGTTTCCGTTGAAAGCGGAATCAATCGCCTTTGTCACCTGAGCTTTGAAAAGATTCAGCTTTATAACATCGGTTGTGATGCCCGTTATTCTGCCGTCATCGGTTCGGCTGATATCCGCAAGCTCGGAATATTTCGGGGCATTCTCCGCAAGTGTTTTTTCAACAGCCGCATTAACGGTTTTTGCGGAAAGCGCATAAGCTTCAAGCGCCGCAAGGTCATATATCGCCGGGCGAAGCTTTGCATCGATAAGCAAAACGGAAATAAGCAGAGCAAGAACGGCGCAGATTATTCTGAACAGAGCCGTTCCCCTGCGGCGGTAAAATCGTCTGCTTTTCACCAAAACCACCCCCGTCTATTATATGCGTTGAGGCTGATTTTGCTGTCAAATAATATGAAAACACCCGCCTTGCATTTCTGCTTGGCGGGTGAATGATTACAGATAATTAAGCTCACTGCTGAGGCTGGTTTTCTGTTTGGGTCTGTTCCTGCTGAGTGCTTTCGGTCTGCTGTGGGGTTGAGGATTCAGACTGAGTGCTCTCCGGGGCAGTAGTGTTTGTTGTCTCCGGAGCGGAGGTTGATTCTGTAGTGTCGGTGCTCGCCGCCGTTGTAGATGCTGACGGAGCGGTTGTCTGAGCCGCTGTTGACTGAGCGGCGGTTGAAGCCGGCTTGCTTGAAGTTGTCGGCTTCTTAGTGGTTGTAGGCTTCTTTGTTGTTGACGGAGTTTTACGCTTTGTTGTTGTAACCTTCTTGCGTGTTGTCTCCTGAGTTGTTGAGCTTGTTTCGCTCTCGGTTTCGCTTGTTGATTCATACGACCAGACGGTAAAGCCCGTTGTCGGCTCGGTTACAGGCTCATAGACTGACTGATAGCCGTAATAGTCATAGGTTGTGCCTGTTGTAATATTATCCTCGTCTGTCTTGTTGCCGCCGACAAGCGCCTTGATAAGAAGCGCAGCGATAACAATAACTGCAATTGCCGCAGCGACGATGCCCGCAATCTTCATTATTTTCGCTTTATCCATCGGTTTGACATATGCTCTCGCATCGGCGTTAGCATAGGGAGAAACGGGATTTTCTTCATCGGGAAGCTGATTTGAACCGAAGCTGTTGCGGTATTCTTCCTCATAATCGGCATCGGTATCGCCGACCATTGCGGCGGCAATCGGCGCAAAAATAGCCGTTTCCTCTGCCTCGATAAACGCCGCCATAACGCTGACATTATCTTTTCCGCCGTTTTCAAGCGCTCTGCGGATAAGCTTGCTCGCCGCATCCTGAGCACTTTCGGCAGTTGAAAGAATTGCGGTTATCTCGCCGTCGTCAACCATATCGGTCAAGCCGTCGCTGCAAAGAAGAACTATATCGCCGTTATCAACATCGTCTATAACGCTGATGTTAGGCGAAAGATTAGCTTCGCCGGGGAAAACTCCGAGATGCTTCGTGAGCCTTTTTGCGTCGGGAATCTGATTGATATTATCCTGAGAAACCTGACCCGCATCAACGATAGTCTGAGCATGAGTATGGTCAAAGCTTATCTGCTCAAGAATGCCCTTTGAATAATGATAAATTCTTGAATCGCCGATATTGACGCAGATAATCTTACCCTTGACGGCATAAATCGCCGCAAGAGTTGTTCCCATGCGCTTGCCTCTGGCGTTGATTTCGGCGCAGATTCTGCTGTTGGCGTCCTCAATGCAGTTTGCAATCGCAAAGCTGAAATCCTCGCCGCTCTCGTAAATATTGGAAGCGTGAGCGGCAACGGTCTCAACCGCTATTCCCGAAGCAAGCTCGCCGTAGCTTTCGCCGCCCATGCCGTCGCAGACTGCAAGGTGGAAAGGCTCCGACATGCTCTGAACAAACGCCGAACCCTTGCGCAAATCGCCCGTTGAGGTCAATCTGCCGTTAAGGTCATAGTTATCCTCATTTTCACGGCGTGTTCTTCCCGAATGAGTTACGGCGCATACTTTCGCCCTGAGTTTTTTCATATTTACCCCCGTTGTTTCTTTTTTGACATCCTTTATTTTACAGACAATCTGTCAATTTGTCAAGCTGTATGCCTTCACAGCCCGCAATCAGTCTAGAATGCCGTTTTCCTTTGCCCAGTCATACCAGACTTCAATCGAACGGATTCTTGCGGGGCTGAGGTTGTGGTTTCCTCTTGTGTACCACTTCATGTTGACGCCTCTGAGACCGACAAGATATTTTGCGCTTGCGCAGAAGCCTGAATCAATGCAGTTATCAAGAGCAATTATGTTCTGATGAGTCTTTCTTGCGGCTTCAAGATCGCCGTTTGAGAACTCATGCCACATTTTAACGAAAAGGTCTGCTCCGCATGATGTCGGAGTTGCAACAACGCCTCTTGCGCCCTTGAGATATGAGTCATAAAGGAAAGGAATGTTTGCCTGAAGAACATTGGAATCGCCCTGAACGGCAATTTTTGCTTCAATTTCAGGCATTTTGCAGGTTGTGTCCTTGATTCCCTTGATTTTGCCGGTTGCGGCAAGCTTACCGTAGGTTATTGAATCCATGCAGTGAGGATGCATGCCGGGGAACTCATAGAGAACAACGGGCAGCTCCGTGTGAGAAGCAAGAGATGTAAGATAATCATAAAGCTCGTCGGGCTTGTCGCACATACCTCTTGTTACGAAAACAAGACCTGCAACGCCCTGCTGCTCAAGCTTTTTCATCTCCTCAATCTGAGCGTTAAAATCGCTTTCAAGGTTGCCTGTTGCAAAAACGGGAATTCCGTTTGAATTCTTAACCGCAAGACCTGCACATTTAACTCTCTCCTCCTGAGTGAGCTCCATCATTTCCGATGAACCGCAGACTGCGAAAAGATGCTGGGGCTTAAAAGAAGCCTGCCACTCAACATATTCTTCATATGCTTTGTAGTCAAGTGTTCTGTCCCAATTAAAGGGAGTTAAAAGCAGGGAATAAACGCCTGAAAATTCGTTAAACTGTGACATAAAGAATGCACCTCTAAATTTAATTTATTCGGTCAGCATTATACAGCAAATAAAATTAAAAATCAATAGAAATAATATATAAACAGTACATTTATCGACAAAAAAGCTTAAAAATAAGCATATTCGGGAATAAGCCCGAATAATCATTGACTTTTCGGCGGAATATCAATATAATATATCGGCGGCTCGGCAATCCGATTGCAAAAAACCGAGCCGATTCGGATTTTTCAATATACAGGTGCTTTTATGAATTCCAAAAATCATTTTTTCAAAAACATGATAAGGCTTGCGTTCCCGATAGCCATGCAGCAGCTCCTTGTTTCGTGCGCTCAGCTTGTTGACACGGCGATGGTTACAAGGCTCGGCAATGTTGCCGTTTCCGCCGTCGGGATATCGTCAAGGTGGATATTCCTGATGAATCTGTTCTATTTCGGCATTTCATCGGGCTCGTCGGCTTTGATTTCGCAGTTCTGGGGAGCAAAGGAGAAGCGGAACATTCAAAAATCCTACGGCACGGCGCTGATTTTCGGCTTCGGGGTTGCCGCCCTGTTCACCTGCGCCATGTCAATCTTTCCGCATCAGCTTCTGAGAGTTTTTTCAAGCGAACGGGAGGTTATTGACGCCGCCTCGGGCTACATCCGCATCGTTGCATTTATGAGCGTTTTCAGCGCATTCAATCAGGTTTCATGCACCGCTCTGAGAGCGACGGAAAGAGTCAACCCTCCCCTTTTCACCTCGATTGCTTCGGTTGTGCTGAACTCGGTTCTGAACTATGTTCTGATTTACGGAAAGCTCGGTATGCCCGCTCTCGGTATCAAGGGAGCGGCGATTGCAACGCTGACCTCAACGGCGTTCCAATCCGTTCTGCTGCTTATCGTTCTGAGAAGCTCAAAGGAAATTTTCAACGAAAATCTCAAACACTTTTTCACTCTCAGCAAAAGCTTTGTCCGCCGATTTTCTGTTGTCTGCCTGCCCGTTGTTGCGAATGAGGTTGCCTGGGCAATCGGAACGAACATCTATGCAATGGTTTTTGCAAGGCAGGGCAGCGAATGCTATGCGGGATATACGATTTTCAGCTCGATTGAGCAGGTTGCGTTTGTTTTCTTCGTCGGTATCTGCCACGCCTGCGCCATTATGACGGGCAAAACCATCGGAGAGGGCAACGAAAAAGGCGCATACAAGCTCGCTCAGAAATTCGTCATTATGACCCCGATAATCGGAATAATAACGGGAACTGTGCTTGCGCTTGTCAGACATCCTCTGCTTTCTCTGCTTCAGATTGAAACTCAAGGAGCATATGACATTGCGGCAAAGCTGATTATGCTTTACTGCTTCTGGCTGCCGATAAGGAACATTCCCTACACGCTTATCGTCGGCACATTCAGAGCAGGCGGCGACACAAAAATCGGAGTGGTTTTCGACTGCCTTTCGCTTTATCTGATAGGCGTTCCGCTCGTTATTTATCTCGGACTTTTCGCAAAGGTTGATTTTGTTTATCTGATAATAGCAATGTATCTCGGAGAGGATATTCCGAAAACGATTCTCAGCATATGGCGCTTCGTTAGCAAAAAATGGATAAGAAATCTGACTGACAGATAAAACGCTTAAAGGCTTGCACCGATTTACGATGCAAGCCTTTAGTGTTTATTTGTTTAGCACTTCCGTTACGGAATTATAAATACATTCTGCCGTGTCTTTAAGTGAATGCCTTGAAAGAAAGCTGTAGAACCAATCGGGTATGGCTTTTTGAAGCCTGCTTTCAAACTCCGAGCTGACAAAGTCCGTGCCGCACTGCGGAGCTTCGCCGTTATCAATCATAACGCTGAAATCGGCGGTGCAAAGCGGATTCATGCTGCCGATTTTGACATAGCTGACGGTTATCTGCGCCGCAGTTGCTCCGACTTTGGGAACTTCGCCGCTGAAAGGAATATCAACGCTTTCGCCCGGTGAAATCATTTCTTTGCCCGAAGCGTCAAAATCAAGCTCAACTCCGTTTGAAACAACAGAAAGGATTTTAATGCAGCTGTCGGACGAAATGTTTTCAACCGTCAGAGCCGTATCCTTAGAGGTGAGATAACCCGCAGGGCTGCTGTTGAATTTCAGATGAAGCGTTCTGTAGGCATGGTTTGAATTTTCAAACTGAGGATAATCGGGGTCGGAATAAACATCCTTAATGTCATCGCTCAGCAAAAGCTTGGTGACAAGCGATTTTGTGTATTCCTCGTAAAAATACTGCCCGTGATACTGGTTATTGATGAACCATGTGTTTTCGGGGAGATATGCGCTTGAAGCGTCGATTTCCATTGACGGGGAGATGTGGTTATGCTCGGGGTCTGAGCATGAGGTTTTAACACCCGTGTAGCCGTCGGGGAATCTCTCGCCGAGAGGAGCGCAGACCGCTCCGCTGACTCCGCTCGTCGGCAACACAAGGTCGCCGTTTATTCCGCCGCCCGTTGCAATATCGCTGCCCGTTCCGCAAAGAATTGAAATCGAAGTTCCGTTTGCCATACATTTTCTATAGGTTTCGGCAAATTTCGGCATAATCTCATAGTGAAGAATATCGTTCTTTTCGATTATATTTCTGCTCTCGACAGGGTCAAGAAAATCCGCTTTCAGCTGTTCATAAAGATCGGTTGAGCAGAGCGACCACAGGCTGCTCCAATACATAAGGCAGGACGAAACCGCAGGGGCGGCGCCCTTGATAATTGAATTCAGCTTATCGACATTATCGCCCTCAAAAGCTCTTGCAAGGTTATGCTCGCCTTTCAGAACCGTCTCAAAAAATTCAACAACCGTTTCAATCGGCAAATCGATATTTCCTCTGAATATCCTGTCTGGCACAACCGTTCCGCCGATTGCGGGAACGCTCATAACCACCCTTTTTGCATCGTTATTGTCGCCGTAAAGATAAAGATAAGTTGAAACGATAAGTCCGCCGAAGCTCAGCGCAAAAATATTGACCTTGTCTGCGCCCGTGTATTCCTTGACTGCTTTGATAAAATCGTTTAGCTCGCCCGCAACGGTTATTGCGTCCATTCGTGAATCGTATTGGAAGCAGTAAAGCCTTGACGGGTCGGTCAAAGCCGAAAGGTGGGTGCACATGCTTTTTTCATAAAGATTGTTTTCAAAGCCGTTTTCCCTCATATACTTTACATTTGAGGTTGCAGGGTCGTTAGGATAGACCGAAACGGGATAAACCGGGCTACCGTCAGGGTTGCAGCGAAGCTTTTCAAGAACATATGCCGCACCGTTTCCGAGCGTTTCGCCGAACTCCTCGGTTCTGCCGAGCAGCAGACCCGCAGAGGTCGCCGCAAGCCTCGGAAAATCATCCTTTATGCGCTCTGTTACGGAATCCGCTTCGATTCCCCAGACCTTTTCTTCATTGTCTTTTCCGAAATTCATGTAAAGCTGAGAGCAGAGGAAGCCCGAAATCATAATTGTCGGATTGTCCTCTTTCTCCGATGCCTGAGCCGCCGCACAGAAGCAGGAAAATATTATTGCGGCGCAGAGAATGACGGAAATCGGCTTTTTCAGCCATTTCATGCTTTCATTCGCTCCTCATGTGTTTATAAATCAACTACAATATACCACAGAGAGAAATCTTTATCAATATGTTTTTCAAAAATACGGTCATTTTTCATTATTTGGCTATTGCCCTGTCAATTGAGAATATGTTAATATTCAAAGGTGAGAAAAGCGGAACGGTTTAAATCCCCGTGCCCTGTGTTTTCGGAAATGACGGGCTATTAAGACTAAGCCATTGAAGATTTTAACGGATTATTCAATCTTTGGACATATTAATGCACTTGTGAAAGAAAACATCGGATATATAATGAATATTATGAAACAAATAACGACAGGGAAAGGAGAGAACAAAAATGTCAAGAACAAAAATTAAAGACCGAATCCTGCCGAAATACACAAAGGGCGAAGAAATTTTCAACATGGTTTCGCACATTGTCGGCGGGGCAATCGGAATCACGGCAACGGTGCTTTGCGTTGTGTTTGCCGCTGTTCACAGAAATGTTTACGGAGTTGTCAGCGGCGCAATCTTCGGCGCAACGATGATTGTGCTTTACACCATGTCAAGCATCTATCACGGGCTGAGACCGAACACGGCGAAAAAAGTTTTTCAGATAATAGACCATTGCTCGATTTATCTGCTGATTGCAGGAACCTACACGCCGTTTGCACTCTGCACGCTGAGAGAAAGCAAAACATGGCTCGGCTGGACGGTTTTCGGAGTCATCTGGGGGCTTGCCGCTCTCGGAATAACATTGAATGCAATCGACCTTAAAAGCTTTCGGGTTATATCGATGATTCTTTATCTCGGCATGGGCTGGTGCATAATTTTCACCGCCAAAACCGTTTTTGAAGGTCTCGGAACTGCGGGCTTTGTTTTGCTCGTTGCAGGCGGTATTGCCTACACCGTCGGGGCAATTTTCTACGGTCTCGGCAGAAAATACAAATACATTCACTCCGTATTTCATCTTTTTGTCGTTGCGGGAAGCGTACTGCATTTTCTCTGCATTCTGTTATATGTAATGTAATGAAATATAAATTAAAATGAACCGTGCAGATTCCGTTCGGTCTCTGCACGGTTCATTCTATTACTCGTATCTCGCTCTTTCGCCGCCGATATATTTCGGTCTTGTTCTTGCGGCGGTGAGCTTTGCTTCGCCAATGGTGTTGTTTTCAAGTCTCAGCGGAACGGCAACCCTTTTAAGGTGCATTCCGATAAGAGTTGAACCGATGTCTATGCCTGCGTCCGCCTTGATTTCTTCAAGGGCAACGGGATTCTTCATCGAGTGATAAGCCGCCGTTGCGAACGAACCGCCTGCATGAGGATGAGGAACAACGCAGACAATTTCAAGCCCGAGCGCGTCTGCTTTTTCTTTTTCAAGAATTATCGCTCTGTTGAGATGCTCACAGCACTGAGCGGCGATATATACGCCCATTTCGCCGAAAACGCTTTCAAGGCCGTCATAAATCTGCTGAGCGATTTCTACCGTTCCGCTCGTTCCGATTTTTTTGCCGATAACCTCGCTTGTGGAACAGCCGACAACAACGATATCTCCGCTTTTGATGCCCGATTTTTCGGCAAGCTCCCTTGCGGCAGCCTGCGCCTGTTCAAAAAGCTTTTCCAAAATTATTATCCCCTTTTGAAAAATGATGAAAGAGTTTTGCTCTTTTCAATTACTACCGAAACCGCTGTTGACGCCGCAACGCCGACAACGCCCTGCATGACATTTGCAAAAATACTGCCTGCCGCACCGAGACCGTAACCGAGAACAACAGCCTCATAGCCGAAGTAGCCGAGAACCATTATTGTTTCGGCAACGATGCCTGCAATAATAGCTGCGACAAAGGCGAATTTGCCTTTGAATGCCTTTTTGAGAGCGACATAGATAAAATATGCCGCAACAGCCATAAGAGCTTTGATAACAAAGGTTGCGGGAGCATACTGCATGTATCCGCCGAGGATATCCGTCAGAGCCGAGCCGATGCCTGCCGCAAGACCGCCGTAGACAGGTCCGAGGAAGAAGCCTGCAAGCAGAACAAAGCAGTCGCCGAGATTAAAGTAACCGCCCGTTGCAGGTGAAGGAATTTTTACAACGGCTGTTGCAACGCAGATTATAGCCGCAAAGAGCGCCGCAGTAACGAGACTTTTGATTTTTTCAAATTTCATAAATAAAACCGCCTTTCGCAAAACCCCATAAAATCGCCGAGTTTCGCACTTGATTTTTGCTGTTAAATCAAGTATAATCAAAAGTGGCATTGTTTCAAGTGCCATTTTTCTGATATTTTTTAATGCCAGACGGTGATAATATGCTTACTTATACATTTGAAAAAGACAGCAAAGCTCCGCTCTATGAACAGCTTTACCGAATGATAAGAGACGACATAACCTCGGGTAGAATAGAGGCAGACTCAAAGCTTCCGTCAAAGCGTTCGTTTTCGGAGCATCTCGGGGTCAGCAAGGTTACGGTTGAGGCGGCATATTCTCTGCTGATTGCCGAAGGATATATTTATTCTGTTGAGAAAAAAGGGTATTATGCGGAGCAGGTCGGAATCGTTCCGTTCGCTCAGCCTCAGAGCGAAGAAGCCGCTCCGCCCGTTAAGTACGAAGCAAACCTTAAATCTAACGGCGTGAGCCTTAAATATTTCCCGTTTTCGGTCTGGGCAAAGCTCATGCGTGAGGTAACTCTCAACTACAGCCGTGAGCTGATGGATCCCGTGCCTTATAACGGCGCACTCTGTCTGAGGGAAGCGATTTGCGAATATCTCGCCGAAAACAGAGGAATGAGAGTTCTGCCCTCTCAGGTCATTATCGGCGCAGGCACGGAATATCTCTACGGCTTAATAATTCAGCTTCTGGGCTTCGACAAAAAGGTTGCGCTTGAAAACCCCTCATACAGCCGAATTTCCGCCGTTTACCGCTCTCACGGCGTTGACTGCCTTTATGTTGACATGGAAACCGACGGCATCAGCATTGACGGGCTTTACCGCTCGGGTGCGGATGTTGTTCACATTTCGCCCGCTCATCATTTCCCGACGGGAACGGTCACAACTCAGAAACGCCGCCTTGAAATTCTTGAATGGGCATCGGAGAAAGACAGCAGATATATTATCGAGGATGAATATGACAGCGAATTCCGATTTGTCGGCAAGCCGATTTCACCCATGCAGGTATCAGACGCTAACGGAAAGGTTATATATATCAACACATTTTCAAAAACAATCGCTCCGTCAATCCGAATCAGCTATATGATTCTGCCGCCCGCTCTCGCCCGTGAATACGAAAAGCGGCTCGGATTTTATTCCTGCACCGTTGCGGCATTTGAGCAATATACTCTCGCAAAATTCATTTCAGACGGTTATTTTGAACGCCACATCAGGCGCATGAAGCGGCGTTACAAGGTTTTGAGAGACGATATTATTTCTCAGATAGAAAACAGTCCCATTGCCGACCGTGTTGAAATTCTTGAACCCGATTCGGGTCTGCATTTCATTCTTAAAATATCAACGGACAAAAGCGACTCGGAAATTTCCGAAATCTGCGGATCGGAAAGAATAAAAATCGCCTTTCTTTCGGAATACTATGTCGGCAAGAAAGACACAGGAGAGCACCTTGCTCTGATAAATTATTCGGGAATAAGCTCCGAGGAATTCAAAAAGGCTCTTATTTGCCTTGAAAAAGCAACGGCGGTATGATATATTAATAAAAAAATAATCGGAGGCATCTATGAAGATAAAAGCATATCATAAAGACCTGAACACCCTGCACATCGGCTGTGAAAAACCGAGGGCATATTTCATTCCTTACGGAAGCGAAAGCGGCGCAATCGGCGGCAGGCGTGAGAATTCGGACAGATTCATTTCTCTTTGCGGCGAATGGAATTTCAAATTTTACGAGTCCTTTGAGGATATCGGTGATGATTTCCTTAATGCCGAATTTACGGACTCAATACCCGTTCCGAAATGCTGGCAGACCGAGCTCGGCAAGGGCTACGATGTTCCGCTTTACAGCAATCTTTTTTATCCGTTCCCGCTTGACCCGCCCCATGTTCCCGACATGAACCCCGCAGGTCATTATAACAGAAAATTCAATTTATCCAAAAAGGAAGATAAAAAATACTACATAAATTTTGAGGGCGTTTCCTCATGCTTTTATCTTTTCATTAACGGAGCTTTTGCCGCTTACAGCCAGGTCAGCCATTGCACAAGCGAGGTTGACATAACAGATTTACTTGTTGACGGCGAAAACACGGTTGACGCCGTTGTTGTTAAATGGTGTGACGGAAGCTACCTTGAAGATCAGGATATGTTCCGCCTTTCGGGCATATTCAGAGAGGTTTATATTCTTGAAAGAAGCAAAAATCATATAAAAGATATTTATATCAAAACCGAGCTTTCCGACGGGCTTGACCGTGCCTTTGTCAGCGCAGATATTGTTTTTGACGGCGAAGCAGAGACGGAATGGAATCTGCTCTCTCCAAACGGAGAAGAAGCGGCGAGAGGAAGCGGAAAAATCGATTTCACGGTTGATTCGCCCGTTCTTTGGAGCAGCGAAAAGCCCGTGCTCTACACCCTGCTTGTTTTCTGCTCGGGTGAAATAATTCCGTTTAAGCTCGGCTTCAAAAAGCTTGAAATCAAAGGCAATGTTGCATATTTCAACAACAAGCCGATAAAGCTTTTCGGCATTAACCGCCACGATTCAAACCCCGAAACGGGCTATTATGCCGACGAAGCGCATATGCTGCGTGACATTCACATCATCAAGCAGGGCAACTGCAACGCCGTGAGAACCTCTCATTATCCCAACGACCCGAGATTTCTCGAAATGTGTGCGGAATACGGACTGATGGTCATTGATGAAGCCGATATTGAAACTCACGGCATGGGCTTTGAATACCGTGACACATGGGATTGGGAGCGCTGGTCAAAGCTTTCAACCGATGACGAATGGGAAGACGCCTATGTTGACAGAGCGGAAAGACTTTTTGAAAGGGACAAGAATTTCTCCTGCGTTATCATGTGGTCGCTCGGCAATGAATCTGGAGCGGGCAAAAACCACAGGGCAATGAGAAAATATATCAAGAGCCGCAATCCCTCGGCAATCGTTCATTACGAAAACTCTCACCTTGAATTCAAGGCTGTTCCCATCGGCGAAAACTATTCGGATATTTCCGATGTTGAAAGCAGGATGTACGCTTCTCTTGAGTATACAAAGGCTTACGCCGAAAACAAGAATGCCAAAAAGCCGTTTTATTTCTGCGAATTCTGCTGTTCAATGTCAACGGGCGATATTCACGCCCACTGCGATATGTTCAGAAAATATCCGTCGATTTTCGGCGGCTGTTTCTGGGAACTGACCGACCACGGAATCAGCGTTAACGGCGGCAAGGGCTACCGCTACGGCGGAGACTTCGGCGATTACCCCAACAACAATGTTTGCTGTGTTGACGGCGTTGTGTTCCCCGACCGCAGTCTCAGACCCGGATTTACCGACATGAAAAAGGGCTATGAGCAGTTCGGATCGGAATACAAAAACGGCGTTGTTACCGTTTTCAACCGCAGGTATTTTGAATCACTCAGCGATTATTACATTGAGTGGTCGCTTGAGGTTAACGGCGAAAGTGTTAAGAGCGGCAGAATTGACGAAACGGATATTGCTCCGCAGAGTTCAAAAGAATATAAGCTCTTTGACTCCGCTCCCGAAAGCGATTGCTGTTTCCTCACCCTTTCTTTCAAAGAAAAAAGTGATAAAAAGTGGGCAAATGCAGGCTTTGAAACAGGCTTTGCTCAGTTTGACCTTTCCGTAAAGGAAGAAAAAACTCAGTTTAAGTCAAAGCTTCCCGAAGTCAGCGAGGGCGGAAGATTTGTTGAGATAAAAGCGGGCGATACCGTTTGGAAATTCGATAAATCCTACGGCTGCATTTCGTCAATCGTCTGCGGCGGAAAAGAAATGCTCGCTTCACCCGCAAAAATTGAAATCTGGAAGGCTCACGGCTATAATCAGCTCGGCACAGCCGATGACAGGCGCAGCGCCGCAATGCAGGCGGCGGTTCAGAAAACCTACGGCACAGAGGTTGAGACTGCCGATAACTGCATCAAAATCACCTCCCCCGTTTCAATCGGAGGCCCCGCAGTTGTTCCCGTTCTCAGCGGAAAGCTTGAATACAGATTCTACGGCGACGGAAGCGCCGTTATTGGCTTTGACGGCGAATTCAGGAAACTGCTTGCCGAAATGAATATGCATCTGCCCCGCTTCGGCTTCCGATTTGAGCTGAACGGCGGATTTGAGAACATGGAATTCTTCGGCAAAGGCCCCGGCGAGAGCTACGCAGACCGCCATCTCGGCTGCCGCTTCGGAAAATTCAACACCACCGTTTCCGAAAACTTCGTTCCTTATGTCAGACCGATTGAGAACGGGGCGCATTTCGGCTCAAAATACGGCATTGTTACAAACGAAAACGGCGAGGGAATGATTTTTGCACCCGAGAGCGAAAGCTCTTTCTTCTTCAACGCTTCTCATTTCACTCCCCTCATGCTTGAACAAACGGCACACAACGAC
>JBJEQD010000155.1:0-19281 GCA_051881575.1 Acutalibacteraceae bacterium
TACAGTAAACATCTTAAAAAATTTTGAGTGCTTCTTCATTTTGTTCCTCCGATATCAGTTCACAACAGTTATGGTGAATACAACCTTTGCAATTTCAGCATCTTTTTCCGTTGAAGCATCTTTTGATACTTTGGCAAAATATCTGAGATTCAGGCTTTCTTGCGGAGCGATAACGGGGAATGATGTTGAACTGATAGCCATTGAGCCTTCTCCGTTTGTCGGTATTCCGTTTATTTTGAGGGCAACAGTCTTTTTGCCTGAGAAGTTTTCATAGTTTCCTATTCTGTATGTTCCGTCATTCACCGAAACATCCGAGACTTTGACACTTCCGTATTTTGCATTGTTTGTGATTTTTGCATTGTCTGCGGTAACAACCGTACCGTTAACAATCTCAATGGGGAATGATGCCGGAACAGTAACGCTCACAACTCTGTATTCATTTGAAACCGTCAGAATAACCGGAACGGAAGCCTTTGCGTATGAGCCTGCGAAAGCATTTACCGTTGTGAACGAGAAAACGAGAGCAAGGGCGAGAATAATTGCCGTTATTTTCTTGAATTTCATATATTATCCTGCCTTTCTTAAAGATAAAGCGGCAACCGTTTTGTGGTCGCCGCTTTGATTAATATTGCTTTGATTATGCCGCTGTATCCCATTCAACGATGAATACAACACTTGCGATTGTTGCTTCGGTAGCTGCAACCGAAAGAGGAGTTACTATTGCATCGTAGTTTACCGCAACGCTGTTGTTTACTGTATCACCGACACCGGTCATATAGCAGCCTGCCATGGGAGCGGAAATGAGCGTCTGTGAGTTTGCATCGGAAGCGTCCGTTGCAACCTGCGAACCTTCACCGACAGTCATTGCAAAACCGAGTTTGTCACTATCAACCTTTTCTGCAGCGAGAGTTTCTTTTGTACCGAATGCCGTGAGTGTCCAACCGTTTTCACCGTTGATTGTTGCCGTCTTAACTCTTACTGCACCGAAAGAATTGTTTGTAATTCTGCAATTGTCAGCGGTGGTTACCGTTCCGTCTGTTCCGACAGCCATGGGAAGTGCGGTAGGAACCGTTACTGAAAGAGCCGTTGCTGCGGGATTGCCGTCGAGTGTGCCGTCATCGGTTGAGGAAAGATAAACGGGAGTCGAGCCGTTACCGCCGTTGGATGTGATTTCTGTTGCGAATGAGGGGATTGCCATACAGAATGCGAGTGAGAGAACAAGACCTACTGCGAGGATTCTGGTAAGTGATTTTTTCATTAGTTTTAATCTCCTTTGTTATTAATAATAGTATTGATTTTGATTTGGTTCATTTTAGAACCGTGATTTCAATTTCTGCACCGGCGCAACCGAGTGAAGCCCCTGTTTCAGGGTCAACATTATGGAACATTGCGGTGCATTCGTAAGTGCCTGCGGGAAGTACAACATCAAGCTTTGCTTTTTCAATTTTGCTTCCCACGGCGATGCCGTCAGATTCGTAAATGACTTCCCCGGTATCGTTACGGGTTATTATTACTATCTGCGGATAATTGTTGATTGTTTCATTGACTATCATAAGATTGCCTTCGGCAGAGCCGTTCTCGAATTTCGGAGCGGTGTTCATTGATATGTTAATCATTCCTGCCTGAACTTTCTGATTAAGACCTTCTTTGATCTTGTCAATATCTGCCTCATCCCAGCCGCCCGTTACGGCTTTTTCGTCGTATACAAGACCTCTGTCCTCGGGATTTGCGGGATTATCGGCACAGCTTTTAAGTCCGAGTAATACAAGCAGAAAAACGAGCAATACCGTCAAAATTGCTATTACAATGTGGGCTATCTTTTTCTTGCCGTCTTTATCGGACTTCTTGTTATGCTTGCTGTTTGAGTATACATCTTTCATTTGATTTCCTCCTGTATGATTTAATGCCTTGCGATAATCGCAGGCACACTAAGGAGGAATCACCAAATGAAAAACTGAGATTCCGTGCTTTTTCATTTGTTGCTCCTTTCGCTCATTTTTTACATCATTCCGAGAAACTTTAATGTTTCCACAATGAACATTGTCAGGTGAAGACCCGGCAGTACCAGCAATGCGTGAATCATTTTTCCACCTCCTCCGAATGTGTTCTGCTGAACTCACTTTCTGTTTCAATGTGTTCAGATGATACAGCGTTATATAGCGCTGAAATAATATAATTGCGATGATTTTTGATTTTTTCTTTTAGGTTTCTGAAATCATAGATAACAGTATCAATGGTTTCTTCACTAACTTTCATTAACTTCGTGATTACTCTTTTGCGTGGAATATCTTCTCCGTTAATTCGTTGAGTCGGAAGATTTGAGCAAAAGGCATCTGCCATATATCCGATTATTTCTGCGACAACTTCTCTTAACGATTCAGGGAAGTATTCCAAATCTATGGAGCCATAAAGATGAGACAAACACTCATCGTAATCCTCCATCCACCACTCTTTATTGATAGGTTGGTAGTTAATAGAGTTAGTATTTTCTTTTTTAGTTATTGATTTATAAGTATTTAATTCCGTGGGATTTGCCTGTATAGGGTTTTCCAATATTGGATTTGCCAATATTGGAAATTCCTGTATTGGATTTTCCGGTTTAGGTGAATCGTCAGGCGGGATCTCATAAATTATGTAATCGGTATCTTTTAATTGACCAAGCTCATTACGAGTACGGCTTCTGACAAGATATCCTTGAGCCTCTAATTCATCGAGTTGTGTGCGTATACCGTCAATGCCGTCTTTACAAATCCGTGAAAGTCCTTCAATTGTGAAATCCCATTCAGGCGGAAGGGAGAGCATAGTGCACAATAATCCTCGTGCCTTATTTGAAAGGTTTGGGTTTTGAAAACAATGGTTAGCAATAACGGTGTAGTTTCCGTTTTTAACGACCTTGACAAAAGCCATTTTCTTCCTCCTTACTTCTTAAAGACTTTAATTCCCATTCGCATAATCAACAGAGAATTCATAATCAATCTGAAAACATCATCGTCAATTATTTCGTGGTTTGCTAAATCGTTTCGGTAAATATATCTTTTCCCGGTGTAGATTTGTCTTGCAGCCATCAGCAAGTCATAGTTTTGAACCGATATCCCCTTGATTCGGACTTTTGAAAAATCAATACCGTCACGGTTAAAGCAATATGCGGTTCTTTCGATAAGGTCATTGTTGACCGTCATCAGGTACATAGCAGCGTAGAAACGGCGGGTATTCCTGCTTTGGTGGAAACCAAGAAGATAATCAAGCTCGCTCATGTTTCTGCGGTGTATTTCAGAACTCCAAAGTGATCCAGGGAAAGTGCGTATCATATATTTTATCCGCTTTTGGATTTTCTCATTTTCAAAAAATCCAAGAGTGGCTTCAACATTCTCCTTGTATCGAGTGTAACTGTGTTCCTTTCGGGTGCAAAAGCAACCCAAAAGCTCGTTGTCTTCCTGAAAGTACCTGTAAATACTGTAATGCATTACATCGAACTCCTCCTTTCTTTTGTGTTTTAGGATATAAAAATAGACAAACCTTAACAGAATTAAAGCTTGTCTTATTTATCTGTTTTGACTTTTTTGTCTATGTTTTTGCCATACATCGAGCAGTTTGAAAATTGTTGCTTCTATCTGCTCATTTGTGTATGATTTCGGAAAATACTTGCTTAGTTTATCTGCGTTCAAAACAACATTGCGTGTCGGCGGTTTTTTCTGCTCCATCATAATATCAAGCATTCTGTCGTCATTCAGTTTTCCGAGTTTACTTAAATCACGCATTCGTTTTGCTTGAGAGAGTGACGGGGTAGCTTGTTCGCTTTCTATTGTTTCAACAAGCAGAGCTTGTTCTTCCGGCTTTAAATATGATATTTCAACCGCAGGGGTCAGACCCATCTTTTCTTCATCGACTAATTTTTGCAGTGGTGGGGATAGCTCATTAAGGCGGATATATCGTTGGATTTGAGAAGAACTGTCGGACGAATTATCAGCCAAAATCGACCTTGAGCGTTTATTCTCTAAATTGTGCCCAACTTGGGCACAATTATTATCTGACTCTTTTATCGGTCTGCCGGCTTGCCTTTTTATCGCTTCAAGTTTCATCTTATATGCCTTGGCTTTCTCGCTTGGCAATATGTTTTCTCTTTGAAGGTTGCTGTCAACCATCATTATTATCGCAGTATCTCTATCAACTTCTCGAACGATTGCAGGAATTGTATCCAAACCGGCAAGCTCACACGCTCGCATTCGGCGATGTCCGGATATGATTTCATAACCGCCTTCCTCTCTGGGGCGTACAGTTATCGGCGTAAGGATTCCGAATTCTTTTATGCTGTCGATCATGTGTTTCATTTCTTCATCATCATGAACTCCAAAAGGATGTCCTTCAAAAGGGTGCAAGTCCTTTGAATTCAATGT
The DNA here is from genome assembly GCA_051881575.1 of Acutalibacteraceae bacterium. Taxonomy (GTDB): domain Bacteria; phylum Bacillota; class Clostridia; order Oscillospirales; family Acutalibacteraceae; genus CAG-177. The sequence goes on from JBJEQD010000155.1 coordinate 4,395, forward strand.
GACAATTGTCTCTGCTTTATTGATTGCTTTTATCATCTTCTTTCTTTTTTGTCAATAATCTCGGAAAAATGTGTTGTTTTGACCCTGAAAAACCCGGAAAAATGTGCAAAAAAGTGTGTTGAAACTTCGGAAAAATGTGTTTTATCTAGTAGCTAATCACATCAAATCTTTTTCTGAGAACAAATTCGGCTAAAAAAATCAAAAAAGCTTATTTTTTTTGTTGAATTTGTCTATAATATATGATATACTATGCTTGAAAGAATTAGGAGGTGCTTTGCTTTTATGTTAATTGAATTTAAATTTAGTAATTACAGATCATTTCGTGATGAGGCTGTATTATCCATGGAAGCAACTGGACTTGGAATCTTTAAGAATTGTTTGATTTACGAAAAAAACACCAAACTTTTACCGTCAATTGCAATATACGGAAAAAACGGGGGAGGCAAGAGTAATATTATTCGTGCCTTTTGGCTAGCTGTTCAGTTTATAAAAAATGCGCAAAGGACTCAGCATGAAAAAGCTGAAATTCCTGTTATGTCTTTTGGGTTAAATGATTACTCTAAAACGGAACCGACATCATTTGAATTTATTTATATTTTGAACGGCATTAAATATTGGTACGGTTTTTCTGCAACAAAAGAAAAAGTGTATACTGAATATCTATACCATGCACCAAAAGGACAAAAGGCTTTGATTTTTTCAAGAAACGGTCAAAAGTTCATCTTTACCGAGGATAAAGCTAAGCGAAATATGATTGGTGAAATGGTTGCAAGCAACCAATTATTTTTCTCCGTTGCCTGCACCATGAACGATTCTGCCTGTATTAGTGCTATGAAGTGGTTTAGAGAATATGTCTTCTTCTCCAGAGACTATGCTGATATTCCGAGACAGCTTCTTGAATTTCCTGAAGACAAAAATATGCTTAAATCAATTACGGATTATGCCAAAACCGCAGACTTGGGAATATACGACATGCAATTTGAATTTGAAAGCAAGGAAATAAATGACGATAACTCTTTCCCTGCTGATATTCCGGATGAAATAAAAGCCGCTCTTACGCAGTTTATTCATACTCTTTCAGAAACCTCAAACAATTCTGAAGTCCATCTGAGAATGGGAGAAGTAACCGCCAAGGCAAAACACCAGGGTGAAACCAAAAACGGCGATAAAATTTTGTATTCTTTAGATCTTTCTGATGAATCCGATGGCACAAGGAAACTTATGGCATTAGCACCTGCGATAGAGTCAGCTTTACGCAACGGTGGCATTTTGCTTGTGGATGAATTGGAGCGTGAACTTCATCCTACGCTTGTTAATTACATTGTGTCAAAATTTCAGAGTAAAAACACGAATCAAAAAGGAGCGCAAATCATATTTACTACGCATAATACCGAGCTTATGAATATGGAGCTTTTGCGTAAAGATCAGTTTTACTTTGTTGATAAGCGTGATGCGGATGGAGTTTCAGAACTTTATAGTATTAGTGAATTCTCAACAAGAACCAATGATAATATCCGTAAAGGTTATCTCGTAGGAAAATATGGGGCAACACCTGATGTTAAAATTGAGGAGGTGGATTAAATGCCCCGTCAGTTAAAATCACAAAAACCATATATTGAGGTGTTTTGTGAAGGCGAAAGTGAACAGGCATATGTTGACTTCTTGAAAAAAAGTTTGAAGATGTTGCCGTAATCAAACACCCAAAGTCAACCGGTATTTTTGAAGAAGCTGACAGCAAATATAAAAATGATATAAGGTATAAGTCGAATGCTGAAGTTACGGATGAAATTTGGTTTTTCTTTGATGTTGAAACAAAGGATATTTCAAAATGGGATAGCCGTCTAAAAATAATAAATAAGTTGCGTAAACTCCGAAAAAAACCGAATATAAAAATCCGTTTGCTAATGACAACCGGCTGCATTGAATATTGGCTAATGCTTCATTATAAAATGCTTGCACCGTCTGTTCAGACTGAATCTGAAAAGGAAAAAATGCTTACAATGCTTATGCAAAAAGAGCCGACTTATAAAAAAGGCGATTATTCTTCAACATCAAAAATTGCTGAGAATTACCCGACTGCAGTTAAGAACGCAAAAAAGACCGTTTTCAATCTCTTGTCAGAAGGGTTGCCCGGACTTGATGATACAGATGAGCGTAATGAGTGGTTATATAAAAATTGCAAAACTTTTTCTTCCGTTTACGAGGCAATAGATTTTTTGGAAAGCCTTGGTTAATAAAAATTTTTTATCATTAATAAACTTCAATCTTCTCACAACAAAGTGAGAAGATTGTTTTTTTCTGCTTGTTTCATTAACCTTTTTATCGGTTTTGTAAGTTTTTGTCAATTTTGCCTTTTGCATAAGAAAAGCTGTTTTTTCATCAGAAAAAACAGCTTTTAGTGCGTTATATTGCTAATTTGACATTAAAGTATGTTATTTTGGCGTTTTTCGAGAGGTATTTGAACGCCAACCTCTCTGGCAGCTTCCATCTTAAACTTATCAAGAGCCTCACGAGCCTGAGGAACAACTGCGTTGTTCTTTGACATTTCTGTTCCACCCCTTTGCATTGTAATATGCGTTTGCTTTATTATTTTTGCAATCAATTGAAACAATATGAATGTTAATTTTTTGGTTTTGAGGCAGGTTTTATTAAATCATTTTTAACTTTTTGAGTCTATATTGCATTTCTGCACGGCGTTTTAGAAATCTTATTGTTTTTGAATATTAATGTCATTAATCATTTAAAACTTTTCCGAATGATTGCTGATTTCAAAAAATCAATGTTTTCAAGCGGCGGTATAGTCACATAGTCTAATTTTTCGCTTTTTTCAACGAAAAAACAGAAACTCAGAGTATCAGAGAAAGTTTTCCCAAAAACACAAACAGGCAAATGACATTGATATCTGAGAATATATGACCGACATATTCCGCACCGGCGAAATACGGTAACCTCTGAAATCCGAATAATGCTATCCCCGAAGAATGTTGCTCTTTTGAGAGCGCAAATTCTTCGGGGTTTATCTTTGCGGCATGACGCAGGATTATTTGTGGGTTACCAATAAACTATAAAAATGACACAATCAGAAGAAAAATGCGACTGTTTTTTAAACGGATTTTCATTTAAAATATCAGTAAAGCATGAAAACCGGAAAGCGGTTCTTGTATTGTCTGTTTTTACGGGCTGCATTCGCAATTCCGTCGCATATCGCATTCACTCATTTTGCTTTTTGTAATAAAATAATTGGTAAAACAATCAATGAAAACGGAGAAACAAAAATGACAAAAAACTTTAAGAAATTTCTGTTATTATGGTCCGGTGAACTGATATCCTCTGTCGGAGGAGGCCTTACAAGCTTTGGTCTGACGGTCTATGTTTTCAGTCTGACAGGCAGTGCGGCAAGCACCGCACTGATAGCGTTGCTTGCGTTTTTGCCCAATCTGCTGTTGGGCGTTCCTGCGGGTGTGCTTGCAGACCGTATCGATCGCAGATTGCTGATGATGTTGGGTGACGGTTTATCCGCTATCGGACTGATATATATTCTGATTTGTATGTTAAACGGCGGTGCACAGACATGGCAAATTTGTTTGGGCGTCACCGTAAGTTCTGTTTTTTCATCTCTTATGGAGCCTTCCTATAAGGCAACCGTTTCCGATTTGCTGACTGAGGAGGAATATACAAAAGCGAGCGGCTTGGTAAGCCTTGCAGGAAGCGCAAGATATTTGATTTCGCCCTTTCTTGCAGGAATTCTTCTTGCAGTTTCGGATATCAAACTCCTGCTCATAATCGATATTTTAACTTTTGTTATAACGGTTATCACTACTGCTGTGGTGAGGAGCGGAATGACGCAGAAGAAAGAAATGAGAGAGGCTTCCTTTGCAGAGGATCTGAGAAGCGGCCGGAAGGCTGTGACGAGCAACAAGGGTCTGATTACTTTGGTTGCGATTGTGACCTTGATGACCTTTTGTATGGGCGCAATACAGATTTTGTCAGAACCCATGATTTTGGATTTTGAGAGCAGCAAAATTCTCGGAATTGTTGAAACCGTTTGCGCTTCGGGGATGTTGGTGACAAGTATTCTGCTTGGGGCTAAAGGAATGAAGAAAGAAATCGTAAGGGCGCTTTGCCTGTCTTTGGGTATTGCGGGAATATGCATGTTTGGATTCGGCATCCGTGAAAACCTGATTGTGATTGGAGTTTCGGGCTTTGTTTTCTTTATGATGATTCCCATTGCCAACAGCAGCCTTGATTATTTGGTGAGAACCAATATTCCGAATGAGCTTCAAGGCAGAGCGTGGGGCGTTATCGGTTTCATTTCTCAGTTGGGGTATGTAATTTCTTATGGTTTATCAGGGGTTCTTGCAGATAAAATTGCTGAAGTAAGCGGAATAAGCGTTGGACGGGGCAGTGCGACAGTTATTATGTTTTCCGGAGTTCTATTAACGATGTCGGCTGTTTGGCTGTATTTGATAAAGAATGTCAGAGAACTTGAAAAAGGGAATTTGACAAATAGATTAAATCGAGATTTGAAAGGGGAGTCTGAAGATGAAAAATAAAGCCTTGAATACTTTGTTGGTGATTTCAATTGCTGTGTTGATAGTTGCGGCATTAGTTTTTGTTTTCATATCTATTTTCAACGGAACCGGTTCACAATGGGCATTGCAAGCATCCATTATTTGTGCGGTTTTGTTAAACCTGTTAAATGTTATTAATATTGCAATATACAAGAAAAAATAGACAACTACAGAATTTAAGGAGCAAATATATATGCAAATCAGAAGCGAAAAAGTAAAATTCAGAAGTTCGGATGTAAAACAAATCTATTTTGATTCCTTCCCCAAAAATGAGCGTATGCCATTCTGGATGATGGTGGCAATGTCAAAATTGTGGAATACGGACTTCTTTGAGTATTATGATGGCGACAAATTATGCGGGTTTGCATATCTGGCGCACATCGGCAAAACAGTTTTTGTTATGTTTTTAGCCGTAGATAAGTCCCTTCGTTCAAAAGGGTACGGAAGTGCAATCTTACGGGAAATACAAAACAGATATCCCGATAAGAAGATTATTATTTCCATTGAACCTTGCGACAAAAACGCTCCCGATATAGAACTGAGAACAAGGCGAAAAGACTTTTATATCCGAAACGGATACAAAGACACGGGATATATGATGAGATTAAACGGCGTTGCTCAAGAGATAATAATCACCAACGGCGAATTTAACAAGAATCAATTCCGTGCTTTCTTTGCTCTGTACAGCAACGGTACCGTTTGGCCAAAGATATGGCAAAAGACCGAACAAGAGTAAAAGTCACATTCTTGTTATCTGATTCATAATAACATTTGCCATTTTTTTAAATCCGTGCTATTCTTAATGCATGATTTTTTGAAAGTATGTGATGCAGATGAATTTTGAAAATTCGGAAGTCTCCGTTATAAGAAGCGACCGAAAAACAATTTCAATTCAGGTCAAGCCGAACGAGGTTATCATCCGTGCGCCGCTGAGAATGAAAGAACATGAAATCGAAAAGTTCGTTGAATCAAAAAGAAATTGGATTGAAAAGCATCTGAAATCTCTTTCGGAAAAGCAAAAAGCCCTTGAAAATATCGAGCCTTATTCCGATGAAGAAATCAGAAGCTTTGTTAAGAAAGCAAAGGAGATAATTCCGAAGAAAGTTGAATTTTATGCCGATATAATCGGCGTAACCTATAACAGAATTTCAATCCGATGTCAGCGCACACGCTGGGGAAGCTGTTCATCAAAAGGCAATCTTAATTTCAACTGTCTGCTTGTTTTGCTGCCCGATGAAATCATTGACAGCGTAATCGTTCACGAGCTTTGCCACAGAAAGCATATGAATCACTCCGCAAAATTCTATGAAGAAGTTGAAAAAGTCTTTCCCGAATACGAGGAGTGCCACGCATGGCTTAACCGTAACGGGAGTAAATACATGAGCCGGATCCCAAGGTAAATCAATGGGTTCCGGCTATTTTTCATTTTTTACGGGTTGAGTTGAGCAAGGCGGCAAAAAAGCCAATATGGCTGTCGGAACCCAAACAAAAAACCTGCCCTCATTTCCGAGAGCAGGTTTGATTTGTGTCAGGGTTCTATTGTCAGAGACGGAAGTATGCCGAACAAGCCTTTAAAGAATGCGATTAACTTAACGAAGAAGCCGTTGTTGCAGGTAATCTTTCCTCCGTCTTTCACAAGGTCATTGCCTTCGCCGTCTTTCTGAACGATTTCTTTTTCGTTCATAACTTTTACCGTGTAGTTTACATCCGATTTTATGTTGCCAATTTGAGCAACAACCTCGGTGTTTGTGCCCTTGTATGTTGCGCTATCGGTGCAAAGAACAAGATAATATCCCTCTGGAACGCCCGTTGCGGTTGCTTTGACGGTTACATTTGTTTTGTAGTCAACTTTCCTTGGTGATGCAACATTAATAACAGCATCTCTGCACGGATTTCCATTATAAAAGTCCGCAACGCTGCCGCAAACATCACAATAACCGTTTTTGTCGCTGTCGGTGTGCCCCTTTGCGTCGCCCGTGATGTAATGCGCTCTCATGACTTCCATTCCGCAGGTCTCACAGTATGTTACCATATCATAACCGCCGTCGGCTGTGCAGCTTGCGGATGTTTCGTTTTCCTTAACGGGCTTCATAAGCGTATGACCTTTTGCGGGTTCGGTAATGTGCTCTCTGCTTATCTCTGCGTGGCATTTTTCACAGTACACAACGCTGTCATAGCTTCCTCTTGAAATGCAGGTGGCGGAAACTTCATTTTCACAAACCGGCTGAGCGTTAGTATGACCTTTTTTAGGCTCGGTGACAATGAACTCTCTGCTCACTTCTTCATTGCATTTCTTGCAATAAACCACGCTGTCATAACCGCCGTCGGAAGTGCATGTGGCAGACACCACATTTTCAATAACAGGCGAAGCATTTTCATGCCCGGGGCTTGGATAATTAACAGTATAACTGTTTCCGCATTTTGGGCAGACATGTTTTTCAACATCGCCTGTTGTGCATGAGGTTGACGGAATGAGCTCGACATCGAATTCGCATTTTTCAACAGCAAGAATTTCTCTGTCTGCATTTCTTATTGTGTGGGTTCCGTCGTTGTTGTAAGAAATCGTTATTATGTCTTTAATATCCGATTTGAGCTGTCGGAGCCTTAAAGCGGGAACAATTCCGCTGATGCCGACGGCTCCGGTGATATAGGAAACCCGAGCGGAATAATCAACCGAGCAAGTTACATCGGAACGAATTCCGGGTGTACGCAAATGCCAGGGTGAAAATCCGTTATAGTTTTTCTCGGGATTATTGAATACATATAACCCCTGCGCCTTTGCATAGTCAGAGCCTTTGAACAGTCTTTGAGAATCAATGCTTTGCATATTGTCAACAAAGCCGTAATCTTTGTTGACAACATCGGTATATGAAAGAAGAAAGATTTTGTCATTTGTGGCGGAACTGTTGAGTCTTTCGTATCCGGGTTTTTCGGTAAGGGTGTCAAAGCAGTCATTATTAAGCTCGGTTGAAATAATGTTTTCTTTGTTTTCTTCCGAAAAAGCGGTGTTGAAGAAATCGTTATTCATCCACTGGCGGATGTCACTGTTTGAATAATCGTTCGCAAAATGTGTCCGGTCTTCATTGCCGAAGTATGAATATGTCTGATCCTCGATTGAATAATCTCTGATACAATAGTTATTGTAGGGCTGTGCGTCGAGAATGATATCCGCCATTATCAGACCGGAGGATTCATCGAGAATATGCCATTTTATGGGCTCAAATTTAAACCAATATACCGTGTCTGTTTCGTATCCGTTATTATTCTGGTATGTGTATTCCGAGCTGTTATTATAGGCTGTGGAATAAGGCCTGTATTTATCAAAGGTTACGGCTCTGTATTTGTTTCCGTCATAAACTATATCTTTGTAGTACATATAATCGGAGGGCTTCATTTGACCGTCAGAGGTTTTTCCGCTTCCCGAAAAGTAACGGTATGAAATCCAGTTGCCCTCCACGCTGTTAAGAGCGGCAATAAGAGCTTCGTCTTTGACTTCGCTCTGCGGATATGTGCCGTAATAAATATAATCGCCCAAATAATTTGCGCTTGCGGATGCTTTGACAGAAAATCCGTCAAGCAAATCGGCTAAGCCGCCTGCAACGGAGCCGACAAGCATCATTGAACATAACGCCAACGCAATCAATGATTTGAAAAGCTTTCTCATAACACAACCTCCCGGATGATTTGTTGATTTAATTGTATCACAGAATACTACATTTTTCAATAATAACATTTTGAAAGCGGGGGAAAAGCTGTGATTAAATCCTTTCCAAACCCCTGACAATAATCGGAGAATAAATTTTTCTTCAGGCAACGCCACTGCGGCTCAAACCAAAATGAAATTTGTCAACGAATAATTTAAAAGATTTATTGAAAAATCATACAATATATGTTATTATTTGATTCAGAACGAATGATTTAAATGAAGGGAGAAATTATTTGGCAAATTATACGGAAGAGCAATGGAACGCCAGAAAAAATGAGCTGATGGAAAAATGCTATAACGGTTTTGCCGATTTGGGGCTTCACGGCACCGGCATCAGAGTGCTGGCAAATCATTGCGGATACAATGCATCCATGATCTATACATATTTCAAGGATTTGGATGACCTCATCATACAATCCACAGAGTATTGCATGAGCAAGGTGGAAGATGATTTCATGGCGAAGGCCCCCAAGGATATTGAGAACCTGTGGCGATTCATCGATGAGATACCTTATTGGACGGCAGAAAAACACGGCAAGAAATACAGGCTGATGTATCAGGTGTATACTCACCCAAAATACCGGGAATACGGCCAAAAATTCTTTGCAGGCGTTGATAAACGGTATACAGAATACGCAAAAAGCCTGGAAGGCAAGCTCGGCATTCCTTATCAAAAGCTGACTCCTTTGATTTTTATTCTTATCAGAGCCTGCGTTCATTACGCACTGTTTGGGGATGAATTCTATCTTAAATCCCAGACGGAAGTGCTGAAAGAAAGTCTCGAACTTTTTATAATGAAATACAACCCGAAAGCAGGGTCGGATTTCAAGACCGAATAACTGCATATTAGCCGTGGGAATACGGCATCAGATATCACAAAAAATGTTTCGGGAGGATTAAATAATGAAGAAACGAATTATCAGCATAATGCTTGCGATTTGTATGGTGCTTTCGTTTGTGCCGATAACCGCAGTTGCCGCAGGCGGTGCTCCGAGTCTTTCGTCATTTGCAACAAAGGATCAGCTTATGACCGAATATATGACGGGTTCGGACGGCAAAGCAACCAATACCGGCAAGCTGGTTTTCGGCAAGAATAACGACAATGAACCGCAGGAATGGTATATCCTGGGGAAAGACACAGGCGTTTCCGGGGATAATGTTGCCGTCTTTACCTCAAAATATATAAGCTTGTCTCAGGTATTTAATTCAAGTCCAAACAAAAAATACTCCGGGAGCGAATTGCGGACTGCTCTGAATAATATGGCAACCTCCAATTTTACCTCAGCGGAGCGGGGCATGATGAATGCCACTACGGTGAAAACGGATGATTATACCACCTCCGACAAGCTGTATCCGTTGACGGGAGACACTGTTTCAGACAAAACGATAAAAGCGGGAAGCAACGATCAGATAATTCTTGACATCGGCAGTTACTTAAACGGCAGTGGCGGCTTTTGGCTGAGAACACCAAATCCTTCCAAGCTGTATGGCCTGTTTATCGTTTATAAGGGAGCATATGTCGGCTTATCCGACTGCAGAAACAGCCATGAGGTGCGTCCCGCCGGCAATCTGAATCTTTCATCGGTTCTTTTTGCTTCCTCCGCAACGGCGGCGACAGACTCAATATCGGCAGGCACGCTTTCTTCCGACAAGGCAATGACCCTCAGAAAGGATGGCTCGTCAAAAGCAATCGGAACGGCAAAGTATTGCCTCAATTCAATTGTTGCAAACAAAGATTCCAATGCATCGGGAACCGTTTCGCTTGTGGTTCAGGGCAACGACGGAACCAATGATTGGTATTACAGCATTCCCGTCGGGCAAAACACGGTTGTATCGGTAAATCAGATCAAAAAAGCCTGCAACATTTCTTCCATTTATTTGAGTGAGTGCAAAATCTGGCTTGAAGTCACGGATTCTTCAGACAATTTCATTTATGCCAAGATGGCAACAAATGAGAACTATGTTGAAGTAAATTCCGGCACTCAGAATATTACCTGCTTTACCGCACCTGTTGCAGGCGAACCTTTGGACACTCAAGTAACTTTTGGCGGTAAAACCGTTCCCGTAACTTACACATCAAACGGAGCAACGGTGACGGGAAACGCCGATTGGAACAAGACATACACGGCAAGCATCACAATTTCTCAGTATGTTAACTACAATCAGGTTTATTTATTCTACGATCCGCAGTCCGTAAGCATTAACGGCGAGAATGTCGGCAGTTTCAATATGAATGCGGACGGAACGCTGACGGTGACAAAGGATTATACCACGGCAAAGAGAAAGATTGTCAGCCTGGTTTCTGCTCCGACTGCTCCGGCAACGTTTACAACCTATTACGGCTATAGCGGATATAACAATATCCTCACAAACGGCGGCAACGGCGAGCTGGGGAAGCAGGCAAAGGTTCAATTTGAAGGCACGGCGTCTCCGACAACGGCGGATCTGAATGTAACCTGGACTGTTGCGAATGCCAACAACGCCGCATATGACAAAACTCCGGGAGCAACCAACACCTTCCGCTGGACTGTTCCCGCATCCGAATTAACGAATTACAATGCCGAGAATTGCCCCGGCTACAGCTCGGGCACAATCACGGGCACGGTAACAGTCAAAAACAAATCCGCAACCGCCGTCACTATCACGGGAACGGACGGCACGGTTAATTACACGGGTGCGGCGATTGATGTGTCACGCTATTTTACCGTTGATAAAAATGCAGGAGCGGCGACCTATTCTATCATAACAGAGGGTACAACGGGTGAGGGAACTCTCAGCGGTTCAAGCCTCACCGTTACTAAAATCGGCACTTTTAAGGTTAAAGTAAAAACCGCCGCTAACGGGATTTATGCGTCAGGCGAAAAAACAATTACTCTTACCGTGGCGAACGGAACAATTCAGTTCACGGCTTCCGATTACAGCGGAGCCTATGACGGCAAGGCTCACGGCATTAATCTGAATGTTTCTTCTCCTGCAGGTGCAACCGTAACCTACAGCACCGACGGAACGAACTACAGCACGAGCAATCCTTCATTTACCGAAGTCGGCAATTACACCGTTTATTACAGAATCGAGAAAACCAACTATAACACGATTAACGGTCAAAATACCGTAAGAATAACCAACGATTGGATTCCTTCAGAGTACACGGTATCCGCTCCCAATGCAAACGGCTGGCTGAACGGGAATTTTGTTATCACCGCCGCAGACGGTTACAAGATTTCCTCTGCCAACACGGCAAACGGCACATGGAGCAAAACGCTGACCTTCACCGATGAAACTCCCGACGGCAGCGCAACCTTCTATCTGAAAAATGATGCAAGCGGCGCAATTTCCCTTGCAAAAACAGTAACCTACAAGATAGACAAAACTCCCGCAACCGGAAAGGTTGAATTTTCGGGCAAAAACAGCTGGACGGAATTTGTCAGTGATGTAACCTTCGACTTGTATTATAATAACGAAGCAACCCTCAATGTTGAAGCGTCAGACAGCCTTAACGGCTCGGGCGTTGCAAGCATTGAATATTATGCCTCCGACAGAAAAATGAGTCTTGAAGAGGTTAAAGCAATTACCGCTTGGGTAAATTACGGCGGCAGCTTCGGTATTACCGTTGAAGACGGAAAGCAATTTGTTTATTATGTCCGCATTACAGACAAGGCGGGCAATGTAACATATCTCTCCACCAACGGCGCAGAGTATGACATAACGGCTCCCGCAATCAACGGCGTTGAAAACGGCAAAACATACTACACCACGCAGAAAATGACCGTTTCAGACAAGAATATCGATGTTATCACATTGAACGGCGAAAAGGCAAGCGGCAGTATCACTCTTGACGGCAACAGGGAAACTGTCTACACTGTCGTGGCAACCGATAAGGCGGGCAACGAAACATCGGTCACCGTTACGATGAAACCTATCAGCGAAATCTCCAAGCCGATTGACGCATTGACAACCGATAATGTCAACAGCGGTGACTCTCAGACAATCGGCGATGTCAAGGCTGCCGTGGCGGCTGTTGACACGGCAAACGCCACCGATTCCGAAAAAGAAGCATTGAAAGCCATTACGGACAAAGCCGCAGAGCTTGAAAAGAAAATTGATGATACAAAGGCTGAAATGAACCGCATCAGCGATGCCTTAAACGGCTATTCCGAGGAAACCGTCAAATCAAGCGATACTCAGGCTATCGGCAAGCTTGTTGAGGATATCAAGGCTCTGACCGATGCCAACAACCTCACAGCCGATGAAAGAGCAAATCTTAAAGAGCTTTGCGCTCAAGCCGACACGCTCCTTGCGAAAATCGCAGAGACAAAAGCCGAATATGACAGAGTCCTCTCAGCCGCAAACGACTATGACGAAGCAACCGTAACAAACGCCGACAAAGATGATCTCATTCAGCTCAGCGAGGATATTTATGCTCTTGCAATTTCCGATAACGTAACCGCCGACGAGGTTAAGAATCTTGATGCGGCTCACAATAAGGTCTTTGCTCTGATTAACAAGCTTATCGGTATCGACAGCGAAATTATGGCTGTTATCAACCGTGTTGTCGGATTGGTTGACAAAAATGTGGTTGAAGGCATAAATTCATCCGACAAGGCGGACATTGAACAGCTTGTTGAGGATATCGGCGTTCTTCTTGAGTCCCCGAATATATCGGAAGATGAAAGAACGCTTCTTGATAATTCAAACGAAATCTGCGGCAAGTTTATTGCAAAAATCGATGCAACAGCCGAAGAAATCAACCGCATTAACAGCGCAACAAACGCCTATGATGCCGATACCGTGACAAGTGAAGACAGAGCCGATATCGAAAAGCTCATTGCCGATATAAAAGCACTCACGGACGGCAACGGCATCACGGACTCCGAAAGAGACCGGCTTAACGGAAACGCCGAGGCTCTTGAAGCTCTGATTGCTGAAATCGATGCAACAGCCGAAGAAATCAACCGCATTGACAGCGAAACAAACGCCTATGATGCCGACACCGTAACAAGCGATGACAGAGCCGATATCGAAAAGCTCATTGACGATATAAAGGCGCTCACGGACGGCAACGGCATTACGGATTCCGAAAGAGAAATGCTTAACGGAAAAGTCGAGGCTCTTGAAGCTTTGATTGCTGAAATCGATGCCGCAGGTTCACGGGTCGATGCTATCGGCGTTGAGCTTGAGCAGTTCGACGAAAACAGAGTAACAATTTTCAGCAAAGATGATATCGAGGCTCTCAAAGCAAAGGCAGAGGAACTCCTCGCAAACAGAAATATGGGTGAAGCCGAAAAAGCAAAGCTCAATGAATACAAAGCACAGGCAGAAAAACTCATTAAGATTATCAAAACTCCCGAAATGTATTTCTCCGCACGCTTCTTATACTTAATCCATGATTGCTTTGTATGGGCGTTCAACGGCATTTGCTTATTGCTCTCAAAAATATTCTGACGATAAATAAACAAAAAAGGGGCTGTCGCTCATCGTTTTCCGATTTGCGACAGCCTCTTCCTTTTGCAATGCAGGTATTCTCCGAGGAAAAAAATGTGATTTCTTTTAAGCAACCTATTATATTACTATTCATTTTTCACTTCAAAGCCAAACAATTCTTGGAAATCATTAAAGCATTCTTAGCATATCCAAAACTTTTGATCGGCAGTGCAATATCCATGTTTTAAATCTTTATCATTCTCACTGAATTTGTCCCAACAAAAAGAACAATGGTTATGATCCCATTTTTTTGATGGTTTGGTATATTGCACTTTTTTAGTTTAGCATTCATCAAATACTCTTTCTGATTTAAGAGCCTCCAATTGTTTTCTGAAGCATATAACATTCCTCCTGCAAACATATTTGGTGTCACAGATCCATCGGGATAAATTCTAAAACCGTTTACTCCACCGGAATAATAATAATCCCGGTGTGGACCTTATGGAGTTCCGTGATTTAAGTCGGGATACAATGTTTCGCCTACTTTTGATTTACCCAAGCCCGTGCGTTGGTTGGTTTTGCGATGTTTGAGACCCCTATGAAATTGCACTGCTCTCAAACGAGCTTTCTGACTATTGCGGCTGAAACCTTGTTTGAGACCCCTATGAAATTACACTGCTCTCAAACCTTTATGTTAGTATCAATGGCGAATATTGTGTTTGAGACCCCTATGAAATTACACTGCTCTCAAACAAAGGCACTTTCCGAAAAGGACAGAGAGGTGTTTGAGACCCCTATGAAATTGCACTGCTCTCAAACTATAAAGGTCCGATAGTGATAAAGACATTTGTTTGAGACCCCTATGAAATTGCACTGCTCTCAAACGTTACGGTGTCCGTATTTCAAGCTCTGATGTTTGAGACCCCTATGAAATTACACTGCTCTCAAACCGCCGTCAATAACTTTTTTCGCATATTCAAGTTTGAGACCCCTATGAAATTACACTGCTCTCAAACCTATTCCGCCCTTTTTTGCCACTTTTTCAAGTTTGAGACCCCTATGAAATTACACTGCTCTCAAACACTGTCGGCGGCGGGCTCGACCTTCGCGGGTTTGAGACCCCTATGAAATTGCACTGCTCTCAAACACAAAAGACACGCTTCTACATCAAACGGACGTTTGAGACCCC
>JBJEQD010000156.1:0-4098 GCA_051881575.1 Acutalibacteraceae bacterium
ATATCTTGACTTTATTTTTTGACCGAAATGGGTCACATCTATTTACAACGCAGATGCAATGAATCCGCTTTTTGGATTAAATACTTGACAATCTCGGGCGGAAATGTTATTATAGCGAAAATAATTCGGGAGGTTTGGCTTATGTTTTCAATCATCATTCGACGCAGACGATGAAAGCTTGTATCTTTTTCGGGTACAGGCTTGTTTGCCGTGTGCCTGAACGAATGATGAAAAGTAAACCTAACTTTTTATTGTACTGTTGACGGCGCACGGCTGTTAACAGTATTTTTTATTGGAGGAATAATTTTGAAAATGCAAAAATCTTCGCTGAATGAAGCGATATATGAATTGATTAGCTTGCCTGACGGAGCCTGCGTTGCGGATTTGGGATGCAGGGATGCCGCCTATCTCAACGGTCTTGTTGAAGAATTTCAGGGCAAAATTGCAAGGGCAGTCGGAGCGGATATAACGGACAGGTGTTTTGACAAAATTCCGTATTGCAGCCCCGTTGAGCTTAAGGTGGTGAACTGTGCGGAGAAACTCGATTTTCCCGACAATGAATTTGATTTGGTTCTGGCAAAGGATATGCTCGAATGTATCGGCAACAAGGATGCCTTTGTCAGAGAAATAAACAGGATTCTGAAACCGGGCGGAACGGTCATTTGCGTTAACTGCGACTTTGACAGCGTTGTTTATAACGGCGAAAACAAGGAGCTGATTACCAAGGCGGTTCATGCCTACGCAGTCACAAAGCAGGGGTGGATGGATGACCTTGACAGCTGGATGGGAAGGCGGACATACGGTATTTTTGAACAAAGCGGTTATTTTGAAAGCAGCGTTTCGGTTCACAGCGTGATTGAAACGGAATACCGTGAGGGAACTTTCGGCTTTGATTTCAGCCACCATATCGGCTGGCTTGCCGAAGAAAACACGGGCGCATTATCTGCCGAAGAATACAAAGCTTTTCTGAAAGAGCTTGAAACCGCCGACAAAAAAGGAATGTATATTTTTTCAAAGCCTTATTATATCTATAAAGGCGTTAAAAAGCATTAATTCTCCGCCTGAAGCTTTCGGATTCGGCGGACGGTTTCGGCAACGGGCAGACCGACAATGTTAAAATAGTCGCCCTCAATTTTCTCAACGAGGGTACAGCCCCTGCCCTGGATTCCGTAAGCACCGGCTTTGTCGGCAGGCTCACCCGTTGCAACATAGGCAAGGATTTCTTCGTCGGTCAGGTCATAGAATTTAACCTTGCTGACATGCGAAAAGCAGTCGGCTTTTCCGCCGCAGACTATGCAAACGCCCGTTATAACCTCATGCTCTCTGCCCGAGAGAAGCCGAAGCATTTCTGCGGCATTCTCGGGGCTTTGGGGCTTGCCGAGGATTTTTCCGTCAACGGTCACAATCGTGTCCGCTCCGATAACAATATCGTCTTTTCGGCTCTCGGCTGTTGCGAGAGCCTTTTTCTTTGCCGTCATTTCGGCGGCTTTTGCGGGAGGCGTTCCCTGCGGAACGGTTTCGTCAACCTCTTTGACAAGGATTTCAAATTCGACGCCTGCCGTTTCAAGAAGCTCTCTGCGGCGGGGTGAGGACGAAGCAAGAATTACTTTTTTCATTTGCTCTCACCGCCGAGCTCGCCTCTGCGCTGCATTTCGGCAACTCTCATAACGAGAGCCTGTGTCTTGCCGTCAACGATTTCGCCCGAAAGCACCATATCGACCGCCTTGCTCAGAGGAATACGCTCAACCTCCAGATATTCGTCGTCGTCAAGGTGCATGTGGGTTTCGGTGAGGTTCCATGCCGCATATAGATGAATGATTTCTCCGCAGTAGCCGGGGGTGGGATAGAATTTGCCGAGGTCTGCATATTTTTCAGCAACATTGCCCGTTTCTTCTTCAAGCTCACGCTTGCCCGCTTCAAAGGGGTCTTCGCCCTTTTCAAGCTTGCCTGCGGGCAATTCGAGAATGACCTCCATATAGGGATATCTGAACTGCCTTACGAACAGCAGTTCGTTGTTATCTGTCAGAGCGGCAACGCAAACGCCGCCGTTATGCTCAACAACCTCTCTTGTGCAGGGCTTGCCCGTCGGCAGAGCCGCCTTGTCACGGCGAACATTTATGATTTTGCCCTCATAGACATAGTTTTTTTCAATTGTTTTTTCAAAAAGCTCCATGTGTTGCCTCCGCTTTGTTTTATTGAAAGGATTTTCGGAATATAAATAGACCCGAGGGGGTTATAAAATGGATTATATCACAAAACCTGAGATAATGACAGCGGAAAACCAAAGAAAAATGATTTTTTCTTTGAAAAAAGCTTATCCTTTTATCGGTCTGCATGTTATCGGCAAGTCATTATGCCAAAGAGGAATATTTTCTGTCAGCATAGGCAAAAGCGACAATCCTCTGCTTATTGCCGCAGGATTTCACGGGCAGGAGTGGCTGACGAGCCTGCTTGCGCTACGCTTTGCCGAAGTTCTGCTCAGAGCGAAAACGAGAAAAACTCTGATTTGGGGGATTGACCCCTGCTGTATAAAGAGGGAAATTATCATTGTTCCCTGCGTTAATCCCGACGGAGTTCAGATAGCGATTAACGGAATTGACGGGGCGGGAAGATTCTCCGAAACCGTCAGCGCAGTCAGTTCCGATTCGGACGAAAAATGGAGCGCCAACGCAAGGGGAGTTGATATTAACCATAATTTTGACGCAGGCTGGCAGAAGCTCAGGGAAATGGAAATTGACAGCGGAATCCTCGGCCCCGCTCCCCGCAGATACGGCGGCTTCATGCCCGAAAGCGAGCCCGAAACCTCAACGCTGGTAAAGCTTTGCAAAATGCGCAGACCCCGCTGTGCTCTTGCGCTCCACAGCCAGGGCGAAGAAATATTCTGGGAATACGGTCAGCGCAGACCGCCCCGAAGCGAGGAAATTGCAAAAATACTTGCCGCCGCAAGCGGCTACAGCCTTGTTGAAAACAGCGGCCTTGCCTCTCACGGCGGGTTCAAAGATTGGTTTATTGAATTTTTCGATAAGCCTGCGTTTACCGTTGAAATCGGCAGGGGAGAGAATCCGCTTCCGCTGAGCGATCTGGACGGTATTCTCGAGCACGCTCTGCCGCTGTTGACTCTTGCGGCGGTTTTATGACGCCGCTTTGGAGGTCTCGGCGGGAACATATTCAAACGAGAAGCAATGCGAGCGGAGCTTGAAATCAACAACATAGCTTCTGAAAGTGTTGCCCTTCATCGTGACATTTCCGACTCTCATTTCGGTAACATAGCCAATATTTTTGCTGTATGACGAATCGTGAGAGATAATTTCAAGCCAATCGGCGGGATTGTTGCCGAGGGTTATCTCTTTACCGTTATCCTTTGCGTATTCTTCAATCAGCTTTTTCATCTCCGAAGCGGTGATTTCAACCGTTGTTGCTTCGGGCTCTTCGGGGCTTGAAACTCCGCCGATAAGATAAGGATATTTTGAATTTCCGCCGCCCCATACGCTGTCGGAAGAAGCGGTTTTGCCTGCGGCGTTGGAGAAATAGCAGGTGAAAGCGGCTGAGCCGTTGTAGTCAACATACTTTGCCTTGGGAGCGTCCTCATCGCTTGACATGCCGAGAACTTCAAGGCAGGCTTTATGCAGATTTGTTCCCGCATATTCATAGCTGCTGTCATAGGCGTGCATGGATTTTTTAACGGTGAAGCCATAGTATTTTGCGTAAGTATAAATCGCAACTATCTGAGCCTTTAATGCTTCGGTGGGCGCACCTGCGCCGATTTCCCTCTTTGCAGTACGGCAGAGATATTCAACAATCGGAATATCGGTATCACCGTATTTTATCGTTTTCGGCGTGTCAGAGTCGGTTTTAACCGTTGTGCCCGTGAAATAATGGGTCAGAATCTTATCGTAGCTGCTGCCGTCTTTTGCCATTTGGATTGCGCCGTCCTGGCTCATTCCGACTCCGTGACCCCAGCCGTAAACATGGAAAATGAACTTTCCCTCAGCGTTTGCGCCGGCGGTTGTCGAGTCGGGTTTTGCAGTTGCCGTTGTTGAGGGGGCAGTTGTTTTTTCGGTAGTGGTCGGTGCGGCGGTGGTTGTGGGTTTGGCGGTT
>JBJEQD010000157.1:0-19007 GCA_051881575.1 Acutalibacteraceae bacterium
TTTTAACGCAGTTCAGGCTAAAATAGACCGTTTTAAACCATATCGGGTTCGACTCTCATCACCTTATCCTTGCCAAAGACAAAATAAGCTTGATTCTCCAGCGGATTTTCTGAGAAAGAGAGGTCTTGCCGCCCGTAACGTTGCCGCCGTGCCTTCTCCAGAGAATGAGAGGTTCACGCAGCAGAACCGCTTTGCGGTGTTTTTTGAGAGCGACAAGAGCAATCCACCAATCGTGCATGGGCAGCCCCTCGGGGAAAGGGAGAGCGTCAAGCATGACCTGCCTTTTGAATGCCATGCAGCAGCCGACAAAGGTGTTTCTGATAAGATTGCCGCTGAAAGAAAGATTTGAACCGATGACCGAGAAATAAGACGGATTTATTATTTTCAGAGCGGCGTCGGTAACGGACGCATCGTGGAGAACAAGGTCTGCCCCGGCGGCAATTTCCGCCGTGACTTTTTCAACCTTGCCCGGAAGCCAGACATCGTCCTGATCCGAAAGAAAGATGATGTCGCCCGAGCAGGCGTTCAGAGCGTTTTCAAAATTTTTGACAACGCCCTTGCCGCCGCCCTCAATATATTTAATCCTTTTATCCTGCGATTGACGGCTCAGAACGATTTCACGGGTTTTGCCCTGAGGATAATCGTCCGAAACAATTATTTCGTCGTTTTCGCCGAGCTGAGAGAGGATGGAATCAATCTGCTCGGCAATGTATTGCTCGCCCTTGTAGGCGGCAAGTGCAACGGATATTTTCATAATCAATAGAGCTTTGCACCGGCGGGAATGTGATTGTCAACCATAAGAAGATGAAGCTTTTCTTCTCCCTCTTCCTCGTGGATTGCGCTCAGAAGCATACCGCAGGAGTCAATTCCCATCATTGCTCTGGGAGGCAGGTTGACAATAGCGATAAGAGTTTTGCCGACAAGCTCTTCGGGCTCATAGAAAGCGTGGATACCGCTCAATATCGTGCGGTCAGTTCCCGTTCCGTCATCAAGCGTGAACTGAAGAAGCTTCTTGCTCTTCTTTACCGCTTCGCATGCCTTGACCTTAACGGCACGGAAATCGGATTTGCTGAATGTATCAAAATCAACCGTATCTTCAAAGAGAGGTTCGATAACAACCTTTGAAAAATCAATAACCTCGGGTTTTTCTTCTTTGGCGGGAACCTCGTCCTTTGCCTCTTCCTTGGCGGGAGAATTATCGGCTTTCTGAGCAGCGTCAAGAGATTTCATCGTGGGGAACAGAAGAACATCCCTGATTGCGGAGGAATCGGTGAGAAGCATGCACATTCTGTCGATTCCGAAGCCGATTCCGCCTGTCGGCGGCATGCCGTATTCAAGAGCCATGAGGAAATCCTCGTCGGTTGTGTTGGCTTCTTCATCGCCCTGAGCGAGCAGAGCTTCCTGAGCCTTGAAGCGTTCTCTCTGGTCGATGGGGTCGTTAAGCTCTGAATAGGCGTTTGCCATCTCCCAGCCGTTCATGAAGAACTCGAAGCGCTCAACATAATCGGGATTGCCGGGCTTTTTCTTTGTCAGAGGAGAAATTTCAATCGGGTGATCCATAACGAAGGTGGGCTGAATGAGATGCTCCTCGGCGTATTCTTCAAAGAACATGCTGAGGATATCGCCCTTGCCGTGTCTTGCCTCATATTCGATATGATGCTTGTCCGCAAGCGCTCTTGCGTCCTCAACGGTCTTGACCTCGTTCCAGTCAACGCCCGCATATTTCTTAACTGCGTCAACCATCGTGATGCGCTCAAAGGGCTTGCCGAGATCCATTTCAACGCCGTTATATACTATCTTGGTTGTGCCGAGAACATTCTGAGCAACGGTGCGGTAAAGATTCTCGGTCAGATCCATCATTCCGTTATAGTCGGTGTATGCCTGATAAAGCTCCATGAGGGTGAATTCGGGATTGTGTCTTGTGTCACAGCCCTCGTTTCTGAATACTCTGCCGATTTCATAGACTCTTTCCATACCGCCGACGATAAGCCTTTTAAGATAAAGCTCAAGTGAAATTCTGAGCTTGAAGTCCTCATTGAGGGCGTTGTGGTGAGTTTCAAAGGGTCTTGCCGAAGCGCCGCCTGCGTTGGCAACAAGAATCGGAGTTTCAACCTCAAGAAAGCCCTGAGAATTGAGATAATTCCTGATTTCTCTGAGAATGAGCGAACGCTTAACGAATGTGTCCTTGACCTCGGGATTCATGATAAGGTCAAGATAGCGTCTGCGGTAGCGGGTGTCGGTGTCGGTCAAGCCGTGGAATTTCTCGGGCAGGGGAAGAAGCGACTTTGAAAGCATACGGATTTCCTTTGCGTGAACGGAAATTTCGCCTCTCCTTGTCTTGAAAACAAAGCCCTTGACTTCAACGATATCGCCGATATCCCATTTTTTGAAATCGGCGAACTTTTCTTCTCCGATTTCGTCAATGCGGACATAAACCTGCATTCTGCCCGTGCGGTCACGGACATCAATGAAGTTTGCCTTGCCCATATCACGGCGGCTCATCATTCTGCCGCAGATGCAGACATCCTGATTTTCAAGCTCCTCAAAACGCTCGTTAATCTCGGCGTTATGGATTGACTGGTCAGCGGTTGTGATAAGGAAAGGGTCTTTGCCTGCGTTTTGCAGAGCTTCAAGCTTGTCAATTCTGATTTGTCTGAGCTCGTTGACATCCTGAACCTGTTCTTCCTGCTCAGCGGCGGTTATATTCTTTTCTTCAGCCATGTTATTTTTCCTTTCGTGAATCATTAAAAGAATCCATTAGTCTCAAAAAGCGACAGGCAGGGCAAAAATGCCCCGAATTCCCATCGCTGAAATATTGAAATTATTTAGAAATTGCAAGAACTTTCATCTTGATAATCTTGCCTGTGGGGGTATGAACCTCGGCAATATCGCCGACCTTTTTGCCCATGATTGCAGAACCGACGGGAGAAAGGTTCGAAATAATTCCGTTGTCGATATCGCTTTTGCCGAGAATTTTATACTCAACCTCTTCCTCAAAATCCATATCGTAAAGCTTAACCTTTGAGCCGATGTGGATTGATTCGGTTGTAAGCTCTTCTTCATCGAGAATCTTGGCGTTGCGAAGGTCAGCTTCGAGCTTTGCAATCTCGGCTTCCATCTTCGCCTGTTCGTTCATCGCCTCATCGTATTCGGCGTTTTCCGAAAGGTCGCCGTGAGAACGGGCTTCTTTGATTTTTTCAGCAATGTCGTCTCTTCCCTCGGTTTTGAGCTTATTAAGCTCTGCGCTGAGTTTGTTATAATCTTCACGGGTAAAGACAGTTTGTTTTTCCATTTTAGTCGAATCTCCTTTTATCAAATTAACCTGATTTCGATTTTATGCTTTTGCTATTATCTGCTATATTATATATAATATAAAATAATATGTCAAGTATTTATTTTCTTAAAGCCCGTTCAAGATACGCTCCGCAGCAATAACATTCAAGGCATTTTTCAGCCGAAAGATGAGCGCATTCCTTGCAGCTTATTTCAATTTCGGAAAAAGATGAATTCCTGTATTCGGAGCTTCCGCAAAGCTCGGTGACTGCCGAGCAGAAATCAACGGCTTCGATATCGGGCGTAATTATCTCCCTGTGCCGTTCCGAAAGCTCCATTCCGCTACCGCAAAAGCGCAGAGCGCCGAAGCTGCCGTGCTTTGCCGCAAAAACCGCCGCACCGCTCATTGCCGAGGTGGCGCAGCCGTCGCAGCAGATGACAACATCGGGCTTGCGGAGCGGCTCGTAAGACGGGCGGATAATCAAGGACGCTCCGAAGCTGTCAAAGGCCTCCGCACAGGCGTCGGAATATCTCTCTGGATTGGCGGTGATAACCCTGACAACGGAGCTGTAAGGCAGCAGAGAGCAAATTTTTGAGCTGACGGCGGCGGTTCTGTCGGTCACGGTGACGGAAAAGCAGTCGGGAGGAATGTTCATGGCTTTTATTATTTCCAAAGCGGTGTTAAAAATAAAATGAGCTGCCGAAGCGGACGGCAGAAAGCGCTTCAGTCTGCCGCTGTCGGGCAGGCAAAGACATCGTGGAGCAACAATTCGGGAAGCGTATCTTCCGCATTTTTTGCAGACCGATTCCCAATTGATTCCGTTTTTATCATTGAGAATATCGAGAGTGTAAAATGGAAGCCCGTTAAGAGTCGGGTAAGCGGCAGGGGCGGAACGCTCAAGCAGTTTTTTCTGGCGTTTCCTTGCCGACCGTTTTTTTTCGGGTTCAACATATCTTAAAACAACAAACACATTATCGCACCTTTTCGGTAAAATTACGCTGTTCTAAAAGCTATGCGTAATTTGGTGCAATAATGTGTTTTATTTTGAATATTGAGTTATTTTATTCGTCGATAAAGACAAGTTCAAGCTCGTCCTCGGTAAGCTCACGGCATTCACCCTCGACGAGCGACGGGTCAAGCTTCAATGAACCGATCTGAACTCTCCTGAGGCTTTCAACCTTATTCCCGAGAGCAAGAAACATCCTTTTGACCTGATGATATTTGCCCTCACGAATCCTGATTTCGGCGGCGGGAAGTTCGTTAACTGTAAAGCTCTTAACCTTTGCAGGCAGACATTCCGTGCCGTCTCCGAGAGTAATTCCGCTTTCTAATTTCCTGATATCATTTTCGTCAATCGGGAAAGATAAAACGGCTTCATAGGTCTTGAAAACATGGTGAGCAGGGCTCATTATTCTGTGAGCAAAAGCGCCGTCATCCGTTATAATTAAAAGGCCTGTGGTGTCTCGGTCAAGCCTGCCGGCGGGGAAAATGCTCTTTCTGCGAAGCTCATCGGGAATAATGTCAACAACCGTCTTTTTCGCAGGGTCACGGGTTGCGCTGACGACCCCTTTCGGCTTGTTAAGCATGATGTAAATATGCTCTTTTGCCGTAAAGTTATATCCCTTTACGCTGATGTCGTCAACCTCGGGGTCAACAAGCTCCTCCGCACGCAATACGGTTCTTGAATTAACCGTTACGGCGGCGTCTTTTATCAGCTTTCGTGCATCCTTTCGGGAAACATTGCAGTTAAGCGCTATTAATTTGTCAAGGCGTTTAAGACCCATGGCGACCCCCGTGTTCTAAAAAAGGACCGGCAAAATGCCGATCCTTTTTGTTTCATTTTATCAGCAGTAATTATGCAAGCTCTGCAAAATACTTGATGGTTCTGACCATCTGGCTGGTGTAGGAGTTCTCGTTGTCATACCATGAAACAACCTGAACCTCATAGAGATCGTCAGCAATCTTTGCAACCATTGTCTGAGTTGCATCGAAGAGTGAGCCGTACTTCATGCCGATAACATCGGAAGAAACGATCTGATCCTCGTTGTAGCCGAATGATTCCGAAGCAGCAGCCTTCATTGCAGCGTTGATGCCTTCCTTGGTGATGTCAGCGCCCTTAACAACTGCGGTAAGGATTGTGGTTGAACCTGTGGGAACGGGAACTCTCTGAGCGGAGCCGATAAGCTTGCCGTTGAGCTCGGGGATAACAAGGCCGATAGCCTTTGCAGCGCCTGTTGAGTTGGGAACGATGTTTGCAGCGCCTGCACGTGCTCTTCTGAGGTCGCCCTTTCTGTGAGGACCGTCAAGAATCATCTGATCGCCTGTGTAAGCATGGATTGTGCTCATGATACCGCTCTGGATGGGAGCGTAATCGTTGAGAGCCTTAGCCATGGGAGCAAGGCAGTTTGTTGTGCATGAAGCGGCAGAAATAATCTGATCTTCAGCGGTAAGTGTATCTTCGTTAACTGAGAAAACGATTGTCTTGAGGTCGTTGCCTGCGGGAGCGGAAATAACAACCTTCTTTGCGCCTGCCTCAATGTGAGCCATGCTCTTCTCCTTTGAGCAGTAGAAGCCTGTGCACTCAAGAACAACATCAACGCCGATTTCACCCCAGGGGAGCTCGGCAGCGTTAGCTTTTGCATAGATTGTGAGGGTCTTGCCGTCAACGGTGATGGTGCCTGCCTCGTCGTCAGCGCTTACTGTGTGAAGGCCTTCGCCGATTCTGCCGCAGTAGCCGCCCTGAGCGGTGTCATACTTGAGAAGGTTAGCGAGCATTGAGGGCTTGGTGAGGTCGTTGATAGCAACAACATCATAGCCTTCTGCGCCGAACATCTGACGGAAAGCGAGACGGCCGATTCTGCCGAATCCGTTAATTGCAACTTTAACTGACATAATAATTACCTCCGAATTGTGTTATTATATTTTGACCGTATCTATTTTATACATTTTTGCGAAAATATGCAACAGTTTTTTGATGAATTTTTTTGTTTTTTGAAAGTTTTGGTATTCTGAACAAAATTGCATGAAAGTTAAGCCGAAAGGGCGTAAAACTGACAAATAAAAACGGGTTTTTCGCAGATAAAATTTAAATTATTTTTCTATTTATGATATTTGCCTCCGCTTGAAATCATAAAAGCACGGTAGATTTGTTCAAGAAGCATGACTCTTGCAAGCTGGTGAGGGAAGGTCATCGGGCTCATTGAAAGGCGGAATTTTGCCCTGCTTTTGACTTCGGGCGACAGCCCGTGAGAGCCGCCGATAATGAAGCAGAGCGAGCCGAAGCCCGAAACGGCACATTTTTCGATTTCTTTTGAAAAGCTTTCCGATGAAAGCTCTTTGCCCTCAATGCAGAGCGCAAAAACAGCCTCGTTGGGAGAGATTTTTGCGAGAATCCGTTCGCTTTCGTCGCTGAGAGCGGCGGAAATCTGAGCGGGATTCGGATTTTCGGGCAGCCTTGCGGGGGTCAGCTCCGTTATTTTAAGGCGGCAGAAAGCGCCGAGCCTTTTTTCATATTCTGAGCAAGCGGAGCGGAGATATTCTTCTTTCAACTTGCCGATACATATAATGTTAATGTTAATCATTTGTATTTCCTTTGCTTATCATCTAAAACGGCATTATTACGACCCGAAATCTATTGTTTCGGGGTCAAAGGCGTAGCTTCTGAGATTGACTCCGAGCCTTAACGGGGGAATGTCAAGAATTCTGAAAAAAGCGCCGTCTTCACCGGGCAGAATTGTCAGCCCTTCGCCCTCGGCGCCGTCGGCAAGGTTTCTTTCAAAGAGCAGCTTGCCTTTTCCGCTTGAAAGCTCAACGGCAAAAACTGCCTGATTCTGTCTTGACGCCGAACAATATAAAATACCGTTATATATTTCTCCGCCCTGTATTTTATGGGGCTGACCCGTGACGGGAACGGAATACATGTATTCCAGAGTGTCGGCATTATAGGCATTCAGTTCTTCAAATCTGTCACGCCGTGCGGAATAGACGATTCCCGTTTCTTTATCCACGGCGCACCAAGGCGCTCCGTTTTCGTGCTTTTCAAGAGGAAGAGCCTTATAATTCACCGCTTTTAATGTTTCACAGTCATAGGCTATCAGATAAAGATGATTGAATCTGCCGCTGTCCTCCGTGGTGGCGTAAATTTTACCGTTGTAATATGAAATTCCGCCCAAATGATTACAGCCTTCAAGCATAAGCTTTGCGGGAATGGCTAAAGGATTAAGCTTAACCACGGTTTCAGCGTCAAGCTCCGTTTTAAGAAGCCCTGTGTTGGATGAAAAATAATAGTATTCCCCGTCCGTTGTGATTCCCTGAGCGTGAAAATATGCATCGGCAAGAATATATCTAACCGTGCTGACCGGCTCAATGTAATTTTCTTTGACAGGCTGTTCGCTGTCGGCAATAACGGTGAAAAGGAATCCGAAAAGAACGGCAGTAACCTTTCTGATAAAATTAATCATTTATGACCCTCCCGAGCAACTTATGTTATTTCCGACGGCTTTTTGCCGTCATTTATTTTGCAAATAAAACATATTTTATAGAAAAGGGATGCGGGGTGACGGCTTTTGAAAATGCTGAAAGAACGGCTGATTGTGGCGGCGTTCTGTATTTTTGCGCTCATTTGCTGTGCGGCGGGTATGCGGCTTACGGAAAAGAATTCGGTGCCTGCTCAGCAGCCCGAAGCGGAGAGCGCAACGAGCGAGAGCTACATAAAATGGGTTGATTTTTCGCCGACATATTCTGTGCTTGCCGACACGATGGAGCTTGATATCTCAACTTACAAAACGCAGAGACATCTCTCGTGGATAGACACGCTGTCGTATCTTGCCTGCAAAAACGGCGGCAATTTCAGCGGCTATAAACGCTCCCAGCTTGACAAGCTTGTTGAGGCTCTAGGGGATGATATGACCCCCGATGATCTGATGAGAGAAAACAAATATTATAATTTCTATAAAAAAGCCTACGGAGCGGTTCTTTCGGGAATGCTCGGTGAATACACAAAGGCGGCTCCCGACGGCAGCGGAGGAATCAAAGCCGTTGAGGGCTACGGGCTCAGAGCCTATTCTCCGATAGCCGAGGGCTTTTGGTTCAGCCACTATGACGATTTCGGGGATTCCCGTTCGTTCGGCTACAAAAGGCGGCATCTCGGCAACGACCTCATGGGCTCAATCGGGACGCCGATTGCCTCGGTTGAGGGCGGAACGGTTGAAGCTATCGGCTGGAACCGTTACGGCGGATGGAGAATCGCCGTGCGAAGCTTTGACGGCAAAAGGTCGTATTATTATGCTCACCTCAGACGGAACAAACCGTATAAAGAGGGTTTGAAAATCGGCTCAAAGGTCAGAGCGGGGGAGATAATAGGCTATCTCGGAATGACGGGCTATTCGTCGGAAGAAAATGTCAACGGAATGAATGTTCCGCATCTTCATCTCGGAATGCAGCTCATTTTCAATGAGGTTCAGAAAGAGGGAAACAATCAGATCTGGATTGATATGTATTCAATCGTTGAATTGCTTAATAAGAACAAAGCGACGGTTGTCAAGGACGAAGAAAGTGGCGAATATAAACGGGTTTATGATATTTTTGACGACACATATCCCGAGGATATGCGGCATCTGACAACCCTGCCGCAAACCGATGTCACAGAGCAATGACGGGGTTTCTGTCGCCCGCAACCGAAAGCAGATAATCGATATTCTCCCTTGCGCCTGCCATTGACATTGCCGAACGGGTGGTTTCAAAGGCGAGCGAGGGGAGATTGTTTTCTTTGCTTAAATGCCCGAGAACGAGCCTTGTTGTTCCAGATTCAACGAGCCTTACCGCCGCTTCGGCACAGCTTCCGTTGGAGAGATGGCCGAAGTTTGAAAGAATTCTTTGCTTCAAGAAAAACGGATAAGGGCCGTTCTGGAGCATTCCGATATCGTGATTCGATTCGAGCAGAACGAGGTCACAGCCGCTGACGGCATTTGTGAAAGCTTCTGTTATATGCCCCATGTCGGTTGCAACCGCAAGCCTTTTTCCGTCGGAGGTGACAACGGTGAAGCCCGTGCTTTCAAGGCTGTCATGCGGAGTTTTGAACGGCTTTATGAACATACCGCCTGCTTCCGTTCCGCCGCTCGGAATAACCTGAGCATCTATATCGGGGGTGACGGCTTTGGCTTCAATCATTCCTTTGAGAGTGCCTGCCGAGGAATAGACCTTTATGCCGTAACGCTTTGCGAAAACCCTGATTCCGTTGATATGGTCGGTATGTTCGTGTGTTACGAAAATTGCGGCAACGGATTTCGGGTCAACGCCGATATCGCTCAGAGCCGTCTCGGCTTTTTTTGCGCTGACGCCGATATCAATGAGTATTCCGCCCTGAGAACAGCCTATATAAGTGCAGTTGCCGCTGCTTGATGAAAACAAAGAACAAAATTTAGCCATATTTACCCTTTCAAAGCTTCTGAAAACGGGCTGTTCCGTTATGGAACAGCCCGTTACATAATTATTAATACACTATTTAATACATTATATAATCGGGAAATCAGCCCGCAGTTGAAAGACTTGTGGGTTCGGGGCAGTAAACACGCTTTATGTCTGCTCCGAGACCGCTGAATTTTTCAACAACATCCTCATATCCTCTGTCGATATGAAGAATATCCTCAATCTCGGTTCTGCCCGAAGCTGCAAGACCCGCAATCAGCATCGCCGCACCTGCCCTCAGGTCATCTGCCTTGACGGGAGCGCCTTTGAGCTGTTCAACGCCCTGAACAACAGCGAGCTGACCGTCTGCCTTTATCTGAGCGCCCATTCTGTTCAGCTGCTCCGCATAGCGGAAGCGGTTTGACCAGATGCTTTCTGAAATAATGCTTGTTCCGTCCGCAAGAGCGAGAAGAACCGCCATCTGAGGCTGCATATCGGTCGGGAAGCCGGGGTGAGGCATGGTTTTGATGTTGCACTTGCCGGGTCTGCGGTCAAGCGAAACTCTGACAGCATCGTCAAATTCTTCAACCGTTGCGCCGCATTCGATAAGCTTTGTTGAGATCGATTCAAGGTGCTTGGGAATAACGTTCTTTATCAGAACATCGCCTCTGGTTGCCGCTGCGGCAACCATATATGTGCCTGCTTCAATCTGATCGGGGATTATGGAATATGTGCAGCCGTGAAGCTGTTCAACTCCCCTGACCTTGATAACATCCGTTCCTGCGCCTCTGACATCTGCGCCCATTGAGTTAAGGAAGTTTGCAAGGTCAACGATATGAGGCTCTTTTGCGGCGTTTTCAATAACGGTCAGACCGTTTGCCTTAACGGCGGCAAGCAGAATGTTGACCGTTGCGCCGACAGAAACCATGTCAAGATAAATCGGGCTGCCGATAAGCTTTTCGGCCTTTGCGTCAACAATGGCGTTATCCTCAACCGAAACGGTTGCGCCGAGAAGCTCAAAGCCCTTGATGTGCTGGTCGATAGGTCTTGCGCCGAGGTAACAGCCGCCGGGCATTGCAACCTTGGCTCTCGAAAATCTGCCGAGAAGCGCACCGATGAAATAATAAGACGCACGCAGATGCTTGGTCATATCATGCGAAATGACAAAAGAATCAACACGGCGGGAATCTATTTCAATTGTATTTTTATTTATAAGGCGGACACGGGCGCCGATGTGATTGAGAATCTTCATCATGTAGCTGACATCGCTGATTGAAACGGGAAGATTTTCAATAACACAAACATCCTGAGAAAGGATTGCGGCGGGGATAATCGCAAGAGCAGCGTTTTTTGCTCCGCTGATTGAAACTTCGCCGTGAAGCGGAGTGCCGCCGTTGATTATAATTTTCTCCAAGAGTGTTCCCTCTTTCGTAGTTATTCAAATATGAAAAAATAAGATTTTATCCACAGATATCAGAATTATATCATTAATTAAGCGTTTTGAAAAGCCCTAATTTTAAAAATATGCGGTTTTTCTTAATTTTTTTGTAATTATTAAGTTCTATATTGTTTCAGAGGAATTAATTCGGCAGTCAATCTCTTTTCATTAATAGTATGGCTGAATTTCGACGGTCTATATTCAGCAAATAATAGAGATGATTTAAGCAATTTCAACAAACAGCTTTTACATGCGAAAAAAGAAAAAATTTGGTAAAAATTAATAAAAAAGAGTTGGAATTCACAATAAATTCAAAAAAATATTAAAAAAAACCGATTATTTCTATTGCAAAATGCTCGCTTATTGTGTAAAATGTATATATCCCAATGGTCATTTTGTATAAAATCACTTTGAAGTCAAAACAAATCAAGTTGAGGGGTAATCATTATGTCTAACAGAATCTTTCAAGGCCTTGTTCACCAGATGCGTGATGCAGTCGGCAGAACTCTGGGCGTGATTGACGAGACGGGAACAATAATCGCTTGCAGTGAGCTGAGCAAGATCGGCGAGGTCATTTCGACCGCTTCCGAGGTTTTTGCCGATAATGAGCTTCACTACATAAACGGTTATACTTTCTGCAACTTCGGCTCTCACATTCAGACCGAATATGCGGCATTTGTTGAAGGAACGGACGAGCTTGCAGGCAGGTTCGCCTCGATTTGCTGCGTCTCTCTTGAGAACCTTAAACAGTATTATGAAGAGAAGTTCGACCGTGGCAACTTCATCAAGAATGTTATCCTCGATAATATTCTGCCCGGCGATATCTACCTTAAATCAAGGGAGCTTCGCTTTAATTCCGAGGCAACGAGAGTTGTTCTTCTTATCAGAATAACCGACCATAACGACGCTTCGGCGTTTGACGCAGTTCAGAATCTTTTCCCCGACAAGACCAAGGATTTTGTTATCAACATTAATGAGAGAGACATCGTTATTGTTAAGGAAGTTAAAAACAATATCGAGACAAAGGATCTCGAAAAGCTTGCACGCTCAATTTCCGATTCTCTGAGCACCGAGCTTTATACTCATGTTCTCGTCGGCATAGGCACTACCGTTGAGGGCATCAAAAATCTTGCCCGTTCATTCAAAGAGGCTCAGATTGCCCTTGAAGTCGGCAAGGTGTTTGACACGGAGAAAACCATTGTCAGCTACGATAATCTCGGCATAGCCCGTCTTATTTATCAGCTTCCCACAACTCTTTGCGATATGTTCCTGAAAGAGGTATTCAAGAGAGGCTCAATCGAAAGCCTTGACCATGAAACCCTGTTCACCATTCAGAAGTTCTTCGAGAATAACCTCAATGTATCCGAAACTTCAAGAAAGCTCTTTGTTCACAGAAACACGCTCGTCTACAGGCTCGAAAAGATTAAAAAGCTCACGGGTCTTGATCTGAGAGAGTTTGACGACGCAATTGTGTTCAAGGTTGCTCTTATGGTCAAAAAGTACCTTGATGCAAAGCCCGTTAAATATTAATGCTTTCATCACTGCGGTCATTGTTCGATATCAAATTGCTTTTTAAGGATATGATACTTTGATTCAGTTCACCAATGTTTCAAAAAAATACGAAAACGGCACTCACGCTCTTAAAGATATCAACCTTACCATCGAAAAGGGCGAGTTCGTTTTCGTTGTCGGCTCCTCGGGCGCCGGCAAAAGCACCTTTCTCAAGCTGATGATGCGTGAGGAAGTGCCGTCATCGGGCACAATTGTCGTTGACGATATTGACCTGACTAAAATCAAAAAGCGTGATATCCCGAAATTCCGCCGCAGGCTCGGCATAGTTTTTCAGGATTTCAGGCTTATTCCCAATATGACGGTTTTCGATAATGTTGCTTTTGCGATGCGTGTTATCGGAACAAAAGAAAAAAAGATTCGCCGCAGAGTTCCCTATGTTCTCAGCCTTATGGGTCTTAACGAAAAGGCAAGGAACTATCCTCAGGAGCTTTCGGGCGGCGAGCAGCAGAGAGTTGCTCTCGCAAGGGCGCTTGCCAACAACGCCGAGATAATCATTGCGGACGAGCCCACCGGCAATGTTGACCCACAGATGAGCTATGAAATCGTTGACCTGCTCATGCGCCTTAACGAAGCGGGAACGACCGTTATTATGGTTACTCACGAGCACAGCCTTGTCCGCTGCTTTGACAAGCGAGTTATCATTCTTGACAAGGGCTCGGTTGTTTCCGACGGCGGTTCGCTCATCAGAGAAGCGGCAACTTCTCATATAAATGCCGCAAGCGAAATTTCAAATGAATATGTTGTTCCTCCCGAAGAAGATTATTCAGCCTATACGCAAGAGCAGACTGCGCCGCAGGATGAAGAAATCGTTATCGAGATTAAAGAAGAATTTTCCGTGACGGGAGGGGAGAACTGATGGGCAATATCAGATATCTGACCAAGGAGGGCTTCCGCAATCTGAAGGTCAACAGGCTGATGTCGGTTGCATCGGTAACCGTTTTGTTCAGCTGTCTCATGCTGATAGGCATTGCTTTTATGATTCTCGTCAATATCGAAGCGTTTATCACGGGCATCGAATCCGAAAATGTTATCATGGTTTATGCCAACCAGGAGCTGGATACGCTTGACTATGACTATATCAAACTCGGCAATGATCTGAGATCGCTTGATAATATCGCTTCCGTTGAGAGCATAAACAAAGACTCTGCTTATCAGGAAATTCTTGCCGACATGGATGACGGGCTGAGAAACTACCTCAGCGGTCTTGACGAAAATCCGCTTCCCAATGCTTACAGAGTTACCGTCAGCGACATGGCGGGATTTGACGGCGTTGTTAACGAAATCAAAAAGTTAAGCGGAATCCAGAGAGTTTATGAAAACAGCACTCTTGCCAGACAGCTTGAGCAGGTCAGAGACTCGGTGACTTACATCAGCTTCGGCATTATAATTCTGCTGTTTGTTGTTTCTCTGTTTATTATTTCAAATACGGTTAAAGTTACAATGTTCAGCCGCAGGCTTGAAATCAGCATTATGAAAAGCGTCGGAGCGACCAATTCGTTCATTCGCTGGCCTTTCATGGTTGAGGGCATCATAATCGGAATCATTGCGGGTCTGCTTGCCACGGCGGCTGTCTGGGGTGTTTATGAATTTGCGCTCGGCTCATTCTCAGCCGTGCTTTCGGGCCTCGGAGGAGAGGTCAGAGTCAGCTTCCTTGATTATGCGCCTTATCTTGTTGCGGTATTTGTCGGAATCGGCATTTTTACAGGTGTTTTCGGAAGCGCAACATCAATCAGAAAATACTTGAAAGAAAGGAAGTTCGTTGAGCTTGAAGACTGATAAAACAGCTTTTAAGAAAAGACTTCTTTGCTTCTGCGTTGCGCTGGTTTGCTTGATTACCGCTGTTGTTCCCTGCGTTTCGGCGGAGGAGAGCCTTGACGAAATGCAGAACCGCTACGAGGAGCTTGAAAAAGATATTGAAAAGAATGAGCAGGCGCTGGCTCAGGTTCAGCAGGATATCAAAACCAACGAGAAAAAGGCTGAGAATATCAGCAGTCAGATAGAAAAAATCGAAGAACAGATTGATTTGCTTGATGAAAGCATTGATATTCTTAACGGAGATATCAGCGACTTGCAGTCAAGCATCGATGTTACGACCAATGACATTGAAAGCATCAATTCGCAGATAAGCGAGATTGAGCTTCAGATTGAGCAGACCGACGCTCTTATGGCTCAGACCCGTGAAATGCTTCTTGCGAGAATCCGTGAGAATTATATGGCGGGCGGCACCGGCTCAACCCTTGAGCTTTTGCTTTCAAGCGGCGATATTTCTTCGTTTTTTGCGAGGAAAGAGCTTGTAACAAGCGTTTCTGAAAATGACGCTCAGCTTGTCAACGACCTTGCAGACAAGATAAACGAGCTTAACGACCTTCAGAAAGAGCTTGAAGAAAAGAAAACGACTCTTGAAGAAAAGAAAACTGAGCTTGACTCTCAGATGGATACGCTCAGCGAGCGTGAAGATGAGCTTGAAAGCAGCAAGGCGGCTCAGGAATCAAAAAAGAGCGACGCTACCGAAAAATATGATGAATTAAAATATATCATCAATGAGCTTGATAAAGACAGCGATGTTTATAAAAAGACAATCAAGCGTCAGCAGGCGGAGAGAGAAGCTCTCGAAGCCGAAATTGATGAATACATCAGACAGCACGGTTCGTCTCAGGGCGATGTTCCCGACGAGGAATATGAGAATGACGGCGACATGATGTGGCCCGTTAAGGGCGACACCCGTATAACTGCGGGTTATCCCGCATATTCGGACGGTTCGCCGCATTGGGGAATCGATATCGTCAAGAGCGACGGTAACACAAGAGGTCAGCCCTTCTATGCCGCTCAGGGCGGTGAAGTTATAATCGCCAAGAATGACGGTAACTGGAACTCGGGCTTCGGCAACTACTGCGTTATCGACCACGGCGACGGAACTCAGACGCTTTATGCTCATTCGGATAATATCCTTGTTTCCGTCGGTCAGGTTGTCAAAAAAGGCGAAAAAATCGGCATAATCGGCGCAACGGGCAATGTTACGGGCCCGCACCTTCACTTTGAGGTCAGAGTTAAAAAGGCTGACGGCTCGGTCAGCAGGGTTAACCCGCTCGATTATGTTTCAAAACCGTAAATTTTGAGAAAGGGAGCTATCCGTGAACAGAAAAATCTCGCTCGGTCTGAGCATTTCTCTGATAATAATATCGATAACGGCGACCTTTGCAATAACCATGGTGGTATCCCGTCAGATTTTCAACAGCATTATGAGCGATATTTCTCAGCGTTCGCAGACCTATGAGGCAGTTGACGAGATAAATAAAATAGTATCGAACTATTTTTACGGCTCGGTTGAGGATCAGAACAAGCTCAATGCGGCTCTTGCCGCAGGCTATGTCAACGGCTTGGGAGATTCCAACAGCCTTTATCTCAGCGCCGCCGAGTATTCGGATTACACAGCCCGTCTTGAGGGCGGCGTTACGGGAATCGGCGTTGAAACGGCATATAATTA
The DNA here is from genome assembly GCA_051881575.1 of Acutalibacteraceae bacterium. Lineage (GTDB taxonomy): Bacteria > Bacillota > Clostridia > Oscillospirales > Acutalibacteraceae > CAG-177. The sequence continues at coordinate 16,174 of JBJEQD010000157.1, forward strand.
TCGCACGGGTCAGTTCGTTATTACTCATGTTTATGAGGAATCGCCTGCGGCAAAGGCGGGTCTTAAAGCTCTCGATGTCATAACGGCGATTGACAACACCTCGGTTACGATGAATAATTATTCTCAGCTTAATGAGCTTCTTTACGGCAGCTTGCTTTCATCGGTCAAGGTTGAATATGAGAGAGACGGCGAAACAAAAACCGTTGAGCCGATGCTCGGGTTCTCAATTCCGAGCGTCAGAGGCAGTCTCTCGGGCAATGTCGGTTATATTAAAATAAGCGGATTCTATAAAAATACCGCCTCGGAATTCAAGGCGGCGGCAGAAAAGCTTATTGAACAGGGTGCGGAAAGCCTGATTTTTGATGTTCGCAACACCTCCGACGGAAGCATTGACTATGCGGCGCAGGTCATCGATGTAATTGTGCCCGCAATTTCGGATAATATCGCCGTTGCAAAGGATAAAAACGGCAGTATCTATAAGAACAAAGTATTTACCGCCGAGAACAGCAGTATCACGATGCCGTTTGCGGTTCTGATAAACGGAAACACAAGCGGACCTGCGGAGCTTTTTGCCTGCGATTTGCGTGACATCAGCCAGGCTCAGCTTATCGGCACAAAAACTGCGGGAGTCGGAACAATGCAGGAGTTATTTGCCCTTGAGGACGGCGGAGCGGTTCTTTTAACCGTTGCCCTTGTTGAACCTAAGGGCGGTGCGGCGGCGGTTTATGATAAAATCGGAATCGAGCCGGAGATTGAGGTCACTCTTTCAACCGGCAGTACTGTTGACCTTGAACTGCTGACCCCCGAGCAGGATAATCAGCTTTCAACCGCATTAAATATGCTTGCCGCATAGTTTGGTAACTAAAAGGTGCGGCGCATTTCAATCACTTTTCCGATTATTAAAATCGGAGTTGTTCTGATTTCTTCAAAAGTAAAAAGCATCGGCTCATAAGCCGGATTTTCGGACACAAGCAAAATGCTTGTGTCTTTTTTTATCAGCTTTTTGACTGTAACGGCGTTATCACCGATTGCAACTGCGACAAGTGAACCGCTTTCGGGTTCGGGGCACCGTTTAACTATAATCGTGTCGCCGAGCTGAATTGTCGGCGCCATGCCGTTATCGGATGCAGTCAGCGCAAAAAGCTCGCTTTCGCCGAGCAGCTTTCTTGCCGTTGCCGCAGTCAGATGCATAAATCCCGGAATGCGGTTTTCGTTGGGCTTATCTATTCCTAGGAGTGTTTCAACCGAAACTCCGAAAGCGTCCGCAAGCAGTTTAAGGCTGTTTGTGTCGGGCACGGTTCTTCCGTTTTCCCATTGACTGACTGCCGTTTGATGAACACAGCAAAGCTCTGCAAGCTGTTTTTGCGATATTCCCTTTTCTTTTCTGAGTTCCTTGATTATGTTCATTTATCCTATGCCCCCCAAAGCTTTTATAATAAGCCAAATATTATTCTTGTGAATCATATTATGAGCCAAACTATTAAAATTGTCAAGCTTTTTGCAGAAAAATGTAACAAAGCACTTGACAAACGAACATATGTTCACTATAATTAATAGCATAACTATTATTCGAGAGGTGAACAACACAGAATGTCAAACAATCCGGAAATGCAAGCCCGGGATTCCGGCTCGGTTTTGCAAAGAGAATTTCCGAGCGACGAGGAGATCAAAGCGGCTCAGAGGGTATGCTGCGGCAGATGCTGCAATCAATGCGAATCTCCTGCTGAATATGCCTGGAGAAAGAGGGAGGTCGATTTGTCCTTTTTACTTGAAAGGGCAATAAGAACAGAGCTGACCGATTTTGAGCGTGAGGTCATAACGGGATATTGGTTTGATTCAAAATCGATAACTCAGTTGGCGCAGAGCAGGGGATGCAGTATTTCCTTAATCAGCAAAACGCTGAAAAACGGAGAAGAAAGGCTTGAAAGGGTGCTTCGGTATGTTGTCATGTATCAGGAAAACCTGTTTGAGGAATCCGCAGTTTCGGTGATTCTCGGCAGGGCGAGAGTTATTTCCGCCGCAAGGAACGCTGAGGGCGGCTCGTCGGGCGAAAGAATCAGACGGCTTCGGCAAAGTCAAAGCATCAAGCCCAAAAAGCTTGCCCGTGCGCTCGGAATAAAAACTGACAGGCTCAGAATGCTTGAAAACGGAGCGGAGCCAAACATCGCCGAGCTTCTGAGCCTCAGCGCTTTTTTTAAGGTTACAACAGACTATATTTTGAAAGGGGAAAAAAGAAATGATGAAAACGCTGCGTGAACTCGGCGAAGAATATGAGGCGGCAGCCATTGGGGTTAAGAGGAGAATAGCCGATAAGCGTGAACGGCTTCGCTCGTGCGGCATGAATGAAGCGTATGAGCTGAAAAGCGAGCTTCGCACCCTCTACACAGAATATCATGACGCCTGCGAAATCGCAAATTATCTGAAAGGCTATTATGAACCCCATTCGGGCAAAAGAGAACTTTTCCCGAGCTAAAGAAATCGGCATAAAAAAAGTACATATCCCTGCTTAGACATTTATTGACAGGAGAATAAGAACCGAAAGATGTTTCCCGAAGCAGTAAATTATTTTGAATAAAGCGGTAAGATATTTGTTGAATATATGGGTATGATGTTTCTCAAAGCGGAGAGATATTTTTAAATAAAGCAGTAAGATGTTTCCTGAATAAAACGGTGAGATATTTTTTGCTTAAACGGTGAGATATTTTTTGCTTAAAACCCTTGACAAACCCACGCCGTTTCATATATAATATGTTCTGCGCTCAGAGAATGGCGCAGAAAAGGACGTTTAGCTCAGCTGGTAGAGCATTCGCTTGACGTGCGAAGGGTCAGCGGTT
>JBJEQD010000158.1:0-18863 GCA_051881575.1 Acutalibacteraceae bacterium
AATACGCCGTAATATCAAATTTTCGGCATATTGTGTTCAACTCCCATCACCTTAAGCAAAAGAAACCGAGCAGCCTTTCGGCTTTTCTCAGTTTCAACTGCAATGCCGCTCATGGCATTGACTGCGCTTAAATCATCAGTTGCTCAGACTTATGCTTCCTTAACAACTACCTGCTTGCCGTTATAGTAACCGCACTCGGGGCAAAGTCTGTGGGATCTCTTGTATACACCGCAGTTTGAGCACTTTTCAAGCTGGGGAGCTGACATCTTCCAAACATTGGAGCGTCTCTTATCCCTTCTTGCCTTGGAAACTCTTCTCTTGGGTACTGCCATGCCGAAGCACCTCCTTAATTTTGTGCTTTATTAAACCGTAAGGTTTTTATTTTAATTATCCAAAAGCTGCTTAAGAGCCGCAAGGCGGGGATCAATCTCTTTTTCGCAGCTGCATGAATCCGTGTTAAGATCCTTGCCGCATTTCGGGCAAACTCCCTTGCAATCCTCTTTGCAGAGGAATTTTGACGGGAGAGAGAGGAAAATATCCTCCGTCACGAGCGGGTCAAGATCAAAACGAAGCTCATTGACAAGCAAAAGCTCGTCGTTTGCCTCATCGTTGAGATGAGTAACAAGAGTATGAAAAATATCGACTTTCTGCGCAACGCTTATCGGCTTTGCACAGCGGTCGCAGCAAAGCTCAAGCACGAAATCTGCCTTTGCACGCATTTCAACAATGCCTGTATAATTGCCGACCGAGCCGCTGACTCTGACGGGCGAAGCGAAAGGCTTTGTTCCGCTCAGCTCCTGAGACGAAAGGTCAAGCTCATAATCAAACTCCCTGACCATACCCTCATTATTGAAAATAGGCTCTAAATCCAATATCATAAACTTTTCACCTAAAATCACGCACCAAATATTATATATTTATGAGCGCAATTTGTCAACTAAAATTTTGATTTAAATTCAGATTTTTTTGCAGAATGTAAAAATTTCTTCGGGAAGGTCGCTCTCGTCGGCAGAAATCGTGAAGGTGAAATCCTGCTCTGCAATATTGCTCAGCTCGGAAACCTTCTTAAGGAAAGCTGCAAGAGCCGCATAATCCTTGCCGCCGATTTTAAGAGTTGCGTCAACAAGAACATCGGTTATGTCGTGGTCGCCTGCAACAATGCCGCTAAGGAAGCCGTAGAAAGCTTCATAGCCGGAAACATTGTAATGATCTGTTTCAACAAGTCTTGCTCTGTAATTAACATTATATGTCAAGAGCCTTTCTTTTTCGATGCAGACAACATTGCCGTTTGACTTCTCAACAGCGCTGTTAACGAGTTCGATGAGTCTTTTGGTTTTGCCTGAGCCCTTGTTGCCGATAATAAGATTTACCATTTTAATAATCCTCCTGTGTGGTTTTATTTAAGTCTTGCTTCAAGCTCATCTCTTTGAGCCTCGTAACCGGGCTTGCCGAGAAGAGCGAACATATTCTTTTTATAGCTTTCAACGCCGGGCTGATTGAAAGGATTAACGCCGAGAATATAGCCTGAAATTCCGCAGGCTTTCTCGAAGAAATAAATCAGCCAGCCAAGGTTGAATTCATCCTGTTTGTCGATTTCGATAATGATGTTGGGAACATCGCCGTCCGTGTGTGCAAGAACCGTGCCTGCAAACGCTTTGCTGTTGACATAGTGAACGGTTTTGCCGGCTACAAAGTTGAGGCCGTCGCCGTTTTCTTCGTCATAGCCGATTTCAAAATCGGTCTTGGGCTCATTGACCCAGATAACCGTCTCAAACAGACTGCGCTCGCCCTGCTGAATATACTGACCGAGCGAATGAAGATCGGTCGAGAAAATTGCGGAGGCGGGGAAGATACCCTTGCCGTCCTTGCCCTCGCTCTCGCCGTAGAGCTGTTTGAACCACTCGCACCACATGGTCATCGATGGCTCATAAGCCGCAAGCATTTCAATTTTCTTGCCGCTGCGGTAAAGCAGATTTCTGATTGCGGCATATTTATAGCAGTCATTTGAAAGAACATCGTCTTTTGCATAGGCTTCTCTTGCTGCCGCCGCACCCTGCATGAGTGCGTCGATATCAATGCCTGCAACGGCAATCGGGAGCAGACCGACAGCGGTTAAAACCGAATATCTGCCGCCGACATCGTCGGGAACAACAAAGGTCTTGTAGCCCTCGCTGTCAGCAAGAGCCTTGAGCGCTCCCCTCGCCTTGTCGGTGGTGACATAAATTCTCTTTGCCGCTTCTTCCTTGCCGTATTTCTTTTCAAGCAGTTCCTTGAAAATACGGAAAGCGATTGAAGTTTCGGTTGTGGTGCCGGATTTTGAAATAACATTGATTGAAAAATCCTTGCCCTCAACAAGCTGAATAAGCTCCGAAACGGCGGATGAGCTTATCGTGTTGCCTCCGAAATAGATATCCGGAGTATCTTTCTTCATAAGGTTATAGTTATTTGACTTTATGAATTCAATTGCGGCTCTTGCGCCGAGATATGAACCGCCGATGCCCAGAACGACAAGCGCCTGAGAATCCTTTTTGATTTTTTCCGCACACTCTTTGATCTGAGCAAATTCCGCTTTGTCATAGTTGACGGGAAGATCAACCCAGCCAAGGAAATCGCTGCCGAGACCCGTGCCGTCATGAAGCATTGAATGTGCCTTTGAAACCTCGGGCTGCATAGCCTCAAGGCTCTTTTCGCAGGCGCTTTCGCCCGCATAGTTGAGATTGAGTTTTATCATCTCTGAATCACACCCCACTATAAATGCTGATTATCTAATATATTTTACCCCATAAAAGCTTTCTTTGCAACAGTTTAGAGCAAAATTTATAATAAATTCTTATTTACAGCAGGTGCATTTTCAATTAATATTCCCAATTATAAAATAAAACGGCGTTTGAAGATGTTCCATGTGCTTCATATTCATTTTACCATATTAGCCGTAACAATGCAAACAGTATTTTTTATAAAACAACCGAGCGCAGAATTCTTGTGAAAATAATCCAAAATGTCAGTTTTCCGATTTGGTCGGGGGCGGTCAGATTATATTCGCCGAGCAAATCGTCGCCGAGCCTGAATGTTACCGTTCCCAAAACCTGACCCTGCTCAACGGGAGCTTCAACATCAACGGCAAGGTCGATGGTCTGAGTTATTTCATTTTCCCTGCCCTTTTCAACAAGCACGGCGCTGACCTGCGGGATTTTCGGCGTTATTTTTTCGATTACACCGTTAATTACTCCGACATCGGGAATCAGCGAAGCGTCGATTTCGGGCGTTACGGTTGAAAAGTTCGCAAATCCCCAATTGAGCATGGCTTTTGCGCTTTCAAATCTGTCGCTGCTGTTGTCGCTGCCCATAACAACGGCAATCAGATGAGTTCCGTCCCTCATTGCGCTTGCGGAAACACAGCAGCCCGCTTTTGAAGTTGTGCCCGTTTTAAGCCCTGTTGTGCCCTCATAGAAACGGACAAGCTTATTTGTGTTGACAAGCTCCGTTTTGCCGTCACGAAGCGAATCCATCCATATTGTTGTGTAATTAATGATAAGCTCGTGCTTCAGAAGCTCTCTTGACATGGTAGCAACATCCATGGCGGTTGTCAAATGAGAATCGGTTGTGTCATCAAGCCCCGTGCAGTTTTCAAAATGTGTGTTGTTCATTCCGAGTTCCTTTGCTCGGTCATTGAGCATTTTAACAAACGCTTCATCGCTCCCCGCAAGGTATTCGCCAAGAGCCGTGCAGGCGTCGTTGGCGCTGTAAACCGCCGTTGCTTTGAGCAAATCGTCAACTGTCATCTGTTCGCCCTCTTTCAGCCAAATCTGAGAGCCGCCCTTTGAAGCCGCAGAACCCGTAACCGTCACGACATCGCTCAACGCAATTTTCCCCTCGTCAATCGCCTCCGTTATCAGCAGAAGCGGCATTATTTTTGTTACCGAAGCGGGATAGAGCTTTTCGTTTTCGTTATATTTCATCAGCACCCTGCCCGTTGAGGCATCCATAAGCACCGCCGCTTTGGCTTTGATTTCAACAGGCGTTGCCGTTTCTCCTGCGGCAAACGCCCATGATAACAGCGAAAAGGTCAGAACCGCCGCCATAGTCAACGCTAACGCCGCTTTTATGATTTTTTTCATATCAGACTCTCCTTTTGAGAAAATATAGATAAATTGCTTCAAAAAAATATATGTTAAATGCGGCATTGATTATCACTGCTTTTTCTGATATAATCATAACAGTTAATTTCAGCCGACAGGCAGTCGGCAATACGGAGGCAAAATATGAAAGCCGCATTTTTCACCTTGGGCTGCAAGGTTAATCAATATGAAACTCAGACAATGGCTCAGAACCTTGAACGGCACGGGTTCATTATAACAGACCCCTCCGAGCAGGCGGATGTCTATGTCATAAACTCCTGCACGGTCACCGCCGAAAGCGACCGAAAAACCCGTCAGACGGTCAGAAGGCTCAAAAAGCTTCATCCTGACAGCATTGTCGTTCTCACCGGCTGTATGCCGCAGGCATTCCCCGAATACGGCGAAAAGCTCAGCGAAGCGGATATCGTTATCGGCAACAAAAGCAACGCACTCCTTTACGATTTCATCATGCAGTATATCAACGGAAGCGGCAGAATTTTTTCCGTTGAACAACATTGCACGGGCGAAAGCTTTTCGGGCGGCACAATCACCGATTTCAGAGAAAGAACAAGAGCAAGCGTTAAGATTGAGGACGGCTGCAACCGTTTTTGCTCTTATTGTATTATTCCCTATGCAAGAGGCAGAGTGCGTTCAAAGCCGCTTGATGAATTAAAAAACGAACTTGCATCTCTCGAAGCAAACGGATTTGAAGAAATCGTGCTTGTCGGAATCAATCTTTCCGCATACGGCACGGACTGCGGAAAAACCATCGTTGACGCCGTTCGGCTTGCCGCATCGTTCAACGGAATAAAAAGAGTTCGGCTCGGCTCGCTTGAACCCGACCATATCACCGACGGAATCATCGCAGAGCTTTCGGAAATCGACAAATTCTGCCCTCAGTTTCATATTTCACTTCAGAGCGGCTGTAACAACACCTTGAAACGCATGAACCGCCATTATTCGGCAGAGGAATATTATGTGCTTTGCCAAAAGCTCCGTTCGGCTTTTGCCGATACCACTTTGACAACGGATATCATGGTGGGCTTCCCCGGCGAAACCCGGGAGGATTTTGAAGAATCACTCCGCTTTGCCCAAAAGGTCGGATTTGAAAAAGTTCATGTTTTCCCCTATTCGGTCAGACCCGGCACTCCTGCGGCAAAAATGAAGGAGCAGGTCGATAAGCATGAAAAAGAGCGCAGAGCCGCAGAAATGATTGAAGCGACCGAAAAAATACGCCGTCAATACCTCGAAAGTCAGATTGGCAAAACGCTTGAAATCCTTGTTGAGGAACACCACGGCGGCTTCGCTCAGGGTTACACGGCAAACTATACCCCGGTTAAAATCATCTCCGATGAACGGCTTCACGGCATTGTAAAAGCAAAAATCACCGCTGTTGACGGCGATTTTTGCGTTGGAGAAATAACGTATTTTACATGATTCACGGAATGGCGGGGACTTGTCCCCCGCCGTTTGTTTGTCATGCCGAATATGTTGAAAAATAACGATTTTTCGTAGGGAACGCCGTCCTCGGCGTTCCGTTGAATTTGATGCGTTTCACGGACAGCCGCAAGGGCTGTCCCTACGATTTGGTTTTCATTATGTAGGGGACGGGTCACCCGTCCCGCATAAACCGAGCCTTTGTTTTTATGTTTTCGGAACGCCGAGGACGGCGTTCCCTACAAGAGAATTGTGCTGATATCAAGCGCTTTCAAGCGGGCGAACGCAGTTCGCCATTATTTGAATACAATTATCAATTATTCTTCTTGCTCAGCGGTTTTCGCAGGAGCAGGCTCGAAAGTGCGGCGCCGTTGAACGGAATCAGCGGATAAAGATAGCAGCTTCCCGTTACGGTTCTGACCGAGGCAATTTCAATAATGATTATCAAAATTCCCGCAATAAATCCCCAAAGGTTAAACAGCGCAATCAAAGCTATGAGCATCATTCGCATCAGCTTGAACGCATAGCCGAGTTCAAAGCTCGGCTGGGTAAAGTTTGTCATTGCAACAAACGCCATATAAAGTACCACTTCAGGCACAAACCATCCTGCCGAAACCGCAAATTCTCCCAGCACAAGCGCTCCGATGACCCCGAACGAGTTGCTCAGCGTGCTCGGCGTGTTGATTGATGCGAGCCGCATTGCGTCGATTACTATTTCAACAATGAAAAGCTGAGCCGCTACGGGGACTGTGTTCGGCTCCTCGATTTTGATGAATTCAAGCCATTGCGGAATGTATTCGGGATTTTTAATCAGCAAAAACCAAATCGGGGTCAGCAGCATTGTCATTGCGAAAATCAGCATTCTGATGATTCTCATGTAGGAGCCGATGACGGGCGACATGTAATAATCGTTGGTGTCCTGAAGAAAATCAAAAATTCCTGTCGGAATAATCATTGCCGCAGGCGAATTGTCAATAAGCACGACTATACTGCCCTCAAGAATGCTTGCCGCAACCGCATCGGGGCGCTCGGTGTATCTGATTTTAGGGAACGGATTGAACCATTGGCGGGGAACAAGGCAGTCAATCAGACTTTGCTGACCCATAGTCAGCGAATTTGCGTCAACTGCCGCTATCTTCTTTCGCAGAGTTTCAAGATGCTTTGCTTTCGCTTTTCCCTGCATGAAGCAAATAACGACATCGGTTTTTGACTTTTTGCCGACCGAATGAATTTCCATTGTCAGGGCGGTGTCTCTGATTCTTCGGCGGATAAGGGCGGTGTTGAAAACAAGAGTTTCAACAAATCCGTCGTGCGGCCCTCGCAGAACCCTGTCGTTTTCCGGCTCGTCAACCGAGCGGACGGGATAGGTTCTTGCGTCAATCACGATTCCCTCCGAAAAGCCCTCAACAATCATGCCGACTGCGCCGGAAAGAACGGATTTTATAAATTCATCAACGCTTGAAACAACATCGGTTTCAACATAGGGTATAAATCTGTCGGCAAACTCTCTTGTGCCCGTGCATTCGCTCACGGTCTTTTCATCGGCTTTCATAAAGTAAGACATAATTTTTTCCATGAGGTCATCCTTGCAGAAGCCGTCAACAAAATAAAGCTTTGCCCTGACAGAGCTTATTCTGACCTCTCTGCCGACAAGATCAAAGCTGTCTTTGAGCCGCATTGAGCTGTCAAGCATTGCCGTAACTGCGCTGTAATCAGCCGAAAATTTCATCTCCGTTTTCATCATCCCCTGTTAATCATTACAAAAAGGCGGCAGATTGCTCTGTCGCCTTTTATTATTTGATATTCTTTTATCGATATTCATTATAAAGGTTGACTATTGCATTCCATGTCAGAGGGCCGACGGAACCCGTCTGCGGAATACCCGAAAGCTTTTGAACTGCAATAACGGCATTCTTTGTTTGATCTCCGAATATTCCGTCAACCGTTATCAACGGAACGGCTTTATTGTTCTGAGCGATAACCCTCAAAAAAGTCTGAAGCTGAGTGACGGCGTTCCCGCTCGTTCCCGTGCTCAGAGTGTAGCCCGGATAGAGGAATGAGGAATAGGATCTGTATTCATCAGGGAGCGAATCAAGCGTTGCATAATATTCGTCAAGCAGTCTGTTCCAAGTGTTTCTGCCGACAATGCCGTCAACGGTCAGACCGTATTCACGCTGAAATGCTTTAACTGCCTCCTCGGTTGCAGGGCCGAAAATGCCGTCAACCGCAATATTGGGAATTCTGTCATTAAAATATGCAACGAACGCCAGGAAATACTGCATCGCTTTAACATCGTTGCCCCGACTTCCCATTTTGAGCACTTCGCTGAATATTCTCTCAACCTCGCTGATGGTTATGCCCTCAGAATATAGCTCGGAAACTCTCTTAACGGCATTGTAAATCTGCTTGATTTTATACCATGTCGCTTTGCCGACAATTCCGTCGGGCGTTAGGTTGAATATTTTCTGAAACTGCGTAACCGCCGCTTTCGTTGCCGCATCATAAAAGCCGTTTGCGTCGGGTATCGGCGGAATCGACGGGTAGTTTTGCCTGATTCTGTTAAGCTCACGCTGAATGGTTCTAATCTCCTCGCTTGCGGGAGAACCGATTCTCAGCAGAGTGCCGGGATATGATTCGGTAACATTCCTGACGGGAGCGTTTCTGACAATGTTTATATCGTTGCCGTAATAATTCTGAAGAATCTGATAAGGGGTTAACCCTTTGTTGGCAAGGTCAACCGTTCCCCATTGCGACATACCTTTGCAGGTCACATTACGCCCGTCGCAGTATTCCGTGAAATAGGGCTGAATCTGATCTCCTTTGGTTACATAGTCATTGAATATCTCGTCTACTATTTGTGAGATATTGGAAAATACATCTCTGCCGTCAATATACGCCTGATCATATGCCGTTGAATTTGTTATGTCAAAATCATATCCCCTGCTGCGGTAATATTCGGTAAAAATTCTGTTCAGCGCAAAGGAAATCTGAGCGAGAATGTTGGCTCTTATTGCATTTTCAGGCCACGAGGGATAAATCTCACTCGAGGCAACATTCTTGATGTAATCCGTGAACGGAACACGCACATTCGGAGCATTTGAATTAGGCGGGCCGAGATGAACGGTAATATAATTCGGAATAACCGGTGTTACAGGCACAATATCACTCCCTATTCCTGCAGCGAACTGCGGTTTTTCTCATCGACCATGATAGGCTCGGGCTCATTGACTCCCTCGGTCTTGGCAAGCATTCTTACCGGCTGAATGGATTCGATTCCCGAAAAAACGGGCACATTTGTATAAACTGCTCTGACAAAACCCGGATGCTCAACATAAACCGAATAAACCGCATAAGGCAGTCTCGGATTTTTGCCGGTCTGCGGCGTTTGAGAGAGTTCTCTGGGCGGTGCAGGGAGCTTGATGCTTACCGTGTTTCCGTCATTATCCGTCAAGCCGTCAAACACCGCAACATTTCCGCTCGGAAGCTCAACGAAAACCATAACTCTTGCGCTGCCTATGCCGAACGCTCTGTCGCCCGAATATGCTTCAACCCTCATTGAACCGCTTTCAGGGTTTGCCGCAAGAAAATCGTTTATGTCACGGCATCTCTCACGAAGCTCCGAGGTTGAATTCGGCCCGATTCCCGAGCAAACCCGTCTGAGATTCTGCGCCGCATCGGTTGTTTCCTGCGGAGTCTGAGGCTCCGGCCTTACCGTTTCATTTGACGGCATTTCGGGCTGCGGCATCATCGGGGTTTCCTGATCCGCAACTGCCGGCATTGCAGGCGGCTCGGGCAGCGGATTACTGCGGTCACGCTCAAAAGGTATATCCTTTTCAAGCGCTTCGTTCATTTCTTCTTCTCTTTTGTCTCGGTTTTCTGCTTCCATGTTTGCAATCGGATATCCTCTTGTGTTGTTTCGACGGCTGAATTCAAGCATTTCAGCCTTATATTTATCCATGAGTTTTTCCATTTCTCTTTTATCCATAGCAAAACCTCCGTTTCTTCTGCTTTGTGACCGCTTTTGGTTCCGTTGTTTTTCGGCGCAGTTTTAGCAATTGCTCCGACGATCCCTTAACTTTAATATATTATCTTGACGGCAGTTTTGTTACTGAGATAATAGAAACAGGTTCTTCGCCTATTGCGACAGCCGTCAAAAAAAGAGGGTTGGCTTAACAGCCAACCCTCTGATTGATTTTTCGGGAAGAACTACTTTCCGTTATCGGAAATCAGTCCTCTTTCTTTTTCTTTGAAATGATTACATAGGCTGCTGCGGCTGCGCCTGAAATTGCAGCAAATGCTGCGATTCCTGCTGCTGAACCGGTGTCGGGAATAACAACATCGATTATTCCGCCTGCATCCTCCCATGTTGCTTCAAATACAAGATCCGTGTTGCCCATTCTCTCGGGAACTTCGGGATTCCAACCCTTGAACTTTGCTCCGTCCTTTTCAGGATCTGCGGGAACGGGAATCTTGGTTCCTTCAACAACCTTGTAGGTCTTGTAAACTTCGCCGTCAACAATGTAGGTTACGGTATGAGTATGCTTAACAAGCTCTGCAACGCCGACTATAACGATAATTCCGCCGACTATTGAAATGCCTGTGATCCAAGCAGCATTCATGCCTGCTATTGCGGCGATAACTCCGCCTGCAATTACCGTTCCGCCGATGACAACGGCAACGAAGGTCTTGTCAACCTCAAACTGAGCTTCAAACTCAAGGTTTTCAGCGGGCATTGTTGCGGGAACTTCGGGATCCCAGCCTACGAACTTGTAGCCGAACTTCTTGGGTGTTTCGGGAACGGGAACCGTTTCGCCCTCTTTTGCGATAAAGGTTCTGTAAATCTCGCCGTCAACATAATAGGTTACGGTGTATTCTTCGCCTTCAACAGGTGCGTCAACCCATGTTGCCGTGTAGGTCAGATCATGAGCGGGCATTTCTCCCTCAACTGTGGGCTCCCAGCCTGCAAACAGTCTGGTTGCGTCTCCTGCAGGAGGTGTGGGAACGGGTACCGCAGAACCGTAAGCAACATCGGTGTATTCCTGATATACTTTGCCGTCAACGATATAAGTTACCTTATACTTGTTAACTTCAAGAACGGCGAATGCCTCGATATCCTTGTCGCCCATCTTCTCGGGAAGCGGATTGCCGTTTTCATCAGCCCAGCCCTTGAAGGTGAAGCCTTCAACGATCGGATCTGTGGGATTAACAATTGTCTCTCCCTCTTCAAAGGTCTTTTCGTCGTATGCTGTGCCGCCCTTAACAAGATAATATGTTACCTTGTGGCTCTTAACGGCAACTTCTTTCCACTCAGCGGTGATTGTTAAATCGCTTGCGGGCATCTTTCCGTCAGCGGGAACACCGTTCCACTTAACGAACTCGAAGCCGTCCCTTGTGGGAGTATCAACCGTGGGAATTGCTTCTCCCTCTGCAAGCTCAAAGGTCTTAACTTCTGAGTTATCGGCAAATTTGCCGCCGAGAGCATCATATTTCAATGTGTAGGTCTCGGTTGACTGCTCTGCTTCCCACTGAGCAACAAGTGTCATATCTTTGGCAGGCATTGTTTCGGGAACATCAGGGTTCCAGCCTTTGAAGATGAAGCCTTCTCTTGTCGGGTTTTCGGGTGCCTCGACTTCTTCACCGTAGGGAAGAGTTATCGGAGCAACAGGAGTGCCGCCGTTTGAATCAAATGTGATGGTATATCTGTTTGGAGTCCACTTTGCGGTAAGTGAGATATTAATATCGGGCATTGTTTCGGGAATCGTTGTCGGCATGCCATCATTATTGAGCCAGCAGTCAAATGTATAGCCTTCTCTTGTGGGCTCAGCGGGAACTACGCCCGAAAGCTTTGTTCCGTAAGGAACATCAGTTTCGATGAACTGCTCTGTGCCGTCAGCAAACTGACCGCCGTTTGCATAAAGAGTAATAGTATGCTTTTTGGCCTGCCAATCCGCAAATACAACGAGATCTTCGGCGGGCATCTTCTTATCTGCGGGCATTCCCGTCCAACCGTTGAAGGTGTAGCCCATCTTCGGATCGGGAGTGTAATCCGCAATGTCAGCGCCTGCGGCATACTGCTCTGCCTTGAGCAATGTTGTGCCGTCATAGTAGCTGAGCTTATAAGTGTCGGGAATAACGGGAGTCCATGTTGCCTTGAGAACAAGGTCTGCTGCGGGCATAACCGTTACTGCGGTTTCGGTTGTGTTATCAACCCAGCCTGCAAAGATGAAGCCTTCCTTGGTGGGCTCGCCCTTTGTGGTTGCGGGAACGGGATCGCCCAGTGCAGCCGCATCGGTAAGAACCTCATATTCGGTTCCGTCAACCATGTAGGTTACATCGTAAAGCTCTGCCCAATCTGCATGGAGCGAAACAATGTTTCCGGGCATTGTTGCGGGAACATCTGCGGGATTGCCGTTGTCGTCAACCCAACCGTTGAATCTGAAGCCTTCTCTTGTGGGAACGCCGGGAGTGAGAACGGTTTCGCCTTCCTCAAATTCTCTGACGAAGAGGTTGGAACCGTCTGCAAACTGACCGTCGTTTGCGTCAAGTGAAAGAGCAAATTTATCGGGAACAACTTCATCCATTGTCCATCTGCCCTCAATCTGAACATCTGAAGCGGGCATCAGGAAGCTCTCTGTGAGCTTGCCGTTATAGTACCAACCGCTGAAGGTGTAGCCCTCAACAGGTGCGGGGATGTCGGCAACCGTAACGGCCTGATTCTCTTTGGCTGTTTCTGCTGCGGGAGGAGTTACTCCTGCGGGAACATTGCCTGTGAATACATAAGTGATTCTGTATTCATTAACAGTAATTTCGATCCACTTAGCAGTAAGTGTGATATCCTCTGCGGGCATATTGAACGGAAGATCTACATCCGTGCCGTCTTCATAAACCCAACCGTCGAACTGCCAGCCGTCCTTGACGGGAGTAGGCAGAATCGAAACAGCATTATTATAGTATACCTTCTGAGCGGGAATTGCTTCTCCGCCGTCGGTATCGAAGTTGATGTTGTAGGTGTTAACTGTGTAGGTACCGATAAGGGTGATATTGTTTGCGGGCATCGAATCAATGACCGTTACCTTTTCGCCTTCATAGGTCCATCCGCTGAAGGTGTAGCCTTCAACATTCATGTCCGCAGTGCTGACATAAACCTTATCGCCGTAGTTTGCGTATTCGGTCATGGGAGCAGCGGGAGCGCCGTCGGGAGCGTTGATCAACTTATAGGATACGGAATAACGGGCATCGGTGAGAGTTGCATCGAATGTCTGATCCGCAGTGCCCATAACTGCGCCGTTAATGTTCCAGCCGCTGAATTCCTTGCCTGCGGGAACGCTGTAATAAGGAGCGGTAATCGGCTGATTATATTCAACGAGAACTCTTGTGTATTCTTCGCTGTTGATGGTGAAGATTGCATAATGCTTCTGAATATCCCAGCGAGCAGTATAGGTTTCATCGGATACAAAGGTTCCGGGTACTGCCTTATCCCAGCCTGCGAAGGTGTATCCCGTGCGGGTGGGAACGGGAGCCGTGAGAGTCTGACCGTAGGTATCAGTCATGACTTTTGCATTTTCGGAACCGTCGCTGAACTTACCGCCGTTCGGGTCGAAGGTGACGGTTACGGTCTTGAGCTTGAAGTAAACCGTCAGCTCGTTTGTGCCGTTCTTATCGAGGGTAAGCGAAAGCTTGTTGTTGGCATTGTCCGTATCGGGAATATTGCCTTCGGAATCGGAAAGATGCTCATAGTAATGAACTTTATCTGCCGTTGAATCCGTGCCTACGGTAACGATTTCAACCGTCTCTCCGTCAGCAGCGCTGAAGGTCTTGGGTGTACTGATTTCTGCGCCTGTTGCGGGATTAATTGTTATAACATTAATGGTATACTCTACCGGGCCTTCCTGGATGGGAGCCCAAGTTGCCGTAAATGTAACATTTTCATCCGGCATAGCCTGAGGAATCTGAGGAGTCCAGCCTTCGAAGGTGTAGCCTTCTCTTGTCGGATCAGCGGGAGCGGTAATTGCATCGCCGTAAGCAACGCTCGAGGTCTTTAATGTTTCGCCGTCTGCGAAAGCGCCGCCGTTTGCGTTGAATATCGCAACATGATAATTTGCGTTCCATGTTGCCTTGAGGTTAAGGCCGCCGAGAGGCATTTCTGTCGGAACTGTTGCGTAAACTATTCCGGTGCCGACATCAAGCCAGCCTGCGAAGGTGAATCCTTCCTTAGTCGGATTTGCAGGAGGATTAATGCTGTCGCCGTAGTCAACGGTTATCGGCTCAATGCTTTCGGGAACGCCGCCGTTTGTATCAAAAGTAATTGTGTACTTAATGGGAGTCCATACAGCTTTAACCGTTACATCCTCTGCGGGCATGGTGAAGATGTCAAAATCAACATCTGCGCCCGTTTCGTCAACCCATTTTGCAAAAGTATATCCGGGCTTAGAAGGAGTGGGAGGAGTAACCGAGCTGCCGCAGTCAACAGGCTGCGAAAGAATCGGAGTGTCATCTGAATCGACAAAATTCATCATGAATGAAACGGGATTCCACTTTGCGGTTACGCTCATGTCCTCTGTGGGATATGTCTGAGGAACTGAGGGTTCCCAACCTGCAAAGGTGTAGCCGTTTCTTGAGGGATTCTCGGGAACGGTCAGAGGCTCGTCGCACTTGCCGACCTTTTCCTCGATAAGAGCCGCATCTCCCTCGCTGTAGCCGTCATAGAAGCTGACCGTTATCGTATTGGCTTTCATATAGCCGTTAATGGTAAGGTCAAAAGCGGGCATGTACTCATCAATAATGTTCCAGCCGGAGAAGGTATAGCCGGGCTTAACGGGATCTGCGATGGGAACAATTTTTGCGTTGTAAACGGTAGGAACTGTTTCGTAAACTACGCCGTCAACTTTGTAGATGATGTTGTAGACATTTGTGCCTTCAACTGCATAGAGAGTAACATCATCGGTTACGGTGTAGGGGAACGATACAACCGTTCCGTTTTCAAGCGCCCATTTGCTTGCTACATAATCGGTAGGTACTTTATCTTCGGTGATCTGTTCGCCGTAATATGAAAAATCTTCACCGACCTTAGTGTCGCCGTCCATGAAAGTAATGGTGTATTCGATGGGATTATAAATCGCCGTGAAGGTCATATCCTGAGAAACCGTATCGGGCCATTCGCCGTCCTCACTTTCCCAATCAAGGAATTCCTTGCCGGGAGCCGTGGGAACATCGGGCAACGAAGGAGTCTGACCGTATTCATAAACATATGACTTGGTGCGGTTGCCGTTATCAAACTTGCCGTCAACTGCATCGAAGATAAATGTATAGGTGTTGGGCGCATATTCCGGGGTGAGAGTTACCTCGCAAGCGGGCATGGTTGCGGGAGCATCCTTGTCGCCCCAAACCCACTTTGTGAAGTGATAGCCTTCCTTATGCGGTGCATTCGGGTAAAGGTCACATCCGGGAAGCTCAGCGCCGTAAAGCACATCATAGGTTTCGGTGTGATCTCCGGACTCGTCGGTGAACGCATAAATCAAGGTGTATTTATTTCTATCGTAATAACATTTCAGAACAGAGGAATTATCTGCCGCAACGGTAATGGTTCTGTTGCTCTTTTCGGTATTGAAGGTGAAGCCTTCCATGGGAAGCTCAGGATTGTTGATTACGGTACCTGCTTCTGCTTCAACTGTTTTTTCGCTGATGAGGTTATAACCCGAAGCGTCTGCGTTCTGAACAAATACCTGGCTTGTGTAGTAGTTGCTGTCAGCTGAAGCGGGCTCCCACTGAGCATAAAGAGTCTGGGGAACATGCTGATAAGTAAGAGCCGAGGTATCCTGAAGCATATCAACGATGTTTGCATTAACAGTGCATCCGAGAGCATTGAGCTCGGAAGCGGTCTTTGACTTGAGACCGAGAAGCTTAACATGTCCCGAAGTCATTTTTGTTCCGGGTTCATAGGAGAAGCCATAATCTTCTTCAAGAATCTGGCACATGGCAGGAGTAAGAGTCCAGCCGAGTGCAGCGATTTCAGCCTCGGAAAGGTTTGAATAGTTAATGCTGTCAAGAACAGTATCAGTCAAAGCCTGTCCCTCTGAGGGGAGAACATCAAAAGCAGACCAACCGGTGAAAACATAGCCGGGTTTGGTGGGCTTATTGGCAGCATCGTAAAGTCCTGAATAAGCAGTGCCGATTATGCCCTCAAGATCAAGGGTATAAGAATCGTTTGAGAACTTACCGCCGTTGCCGTCAAGGATAACCTTGCTCGTTGTTGTCAGGGTTCCGGGAGTGGTGTTAACAATAGGCTCCCAAAGAACCATCGGAACAATGCTTTGGGTTCTTTCTCCTTCAGGACCCTGGGGAACATTAATAAAAAGGTTGTTAATCTTTGCGGACGAACATGTCAGTTCCTCGGGAACACGGGCAGAGCCTTCTGTGTTTAAAACCTTTGTGTAAGCCGAATCTCTGACCTGGAGATCAAACTCAACGACCCAATCATCACCGACAAACTTTGAGCAGCCTACACTGTCTCCAAAGCTAAGTTGGGTGAAGATAAGATCAAAATTGTCAAAATAATCCGCAGGAATAACTCCATTATCAACAAGTCTTCCGTTTGGCCATTCTTCTGTGACCATATTTTGCTGAAATTTAGTCTCATCCTTACGCCAAATGGCACTGTCATAAGTTTTTAAGCCAAGAGAGCCGCTTAAATAATTTGCATTCGTTACAAGTTCTTTGAGCACTCCATCCTCAAAATCGGGATTGTCAAAAAATCTTGAATCAAACAGCAAAGCAAGCTCACTTGAAATACCGGCATAGAAATCGGTATTGATATACATTCTTGCTTTAACTTTTTCGCCGGGAGCGGCGTTTGTTGTTTCAATCCAGTTGCCTGTTTTGCTATCCTGCCTGAAGAATTTGATTCCGAACGAAACTGTTCTTCCGTCATCTCCGACGCTCCATGCAGATGCAGCAACCGTCATTGAACTGAAAATCATGACAAACGCAAGCAGCAGTGCCAATGATTTCTTTAAATGGGTCATGTGCTTCTTTCCTCCTTGATGTTCTGAAAGCCGTCAAGCGACACTTTCATATGATACAGAGTTATATTAACATATATTTTATATTTTTGCAAGTGATTTTTAATATAATAAAGCAATTATTTTGGCATAAAGAAAAAATTGTCTGAATTATTTTCTGTTTAAGCCTGTTCTGCGCTTTCTGCCGGCTCGGTATCAACAATTTTTGCCGCTCTGATTCGGGCAAGATCATGCATCATCGTGTCTCTTGTTTTACCGTGGACATTGAAGAAGAGGAGCGAGACGCCCTTCATAAATCTGCCGATTGCGGGAGCAAGAGCAAATACCGCCCAAATGCCCGAAAGCATGTGGGGATCGGTCTGAGGAACGATAACGCCGTTGGCGTCGAGCAGGGGCTGATAATGAATTGCGCCGATAACAAAGCCGCTGATAATCTTTGAAACGATGGTTGAAAGACCGGTGATGTAGCCCATTGCCGCAGCAATAGTCGCTTCGTTTCTGACTCCTGATTTCCACTCAACATAATCGTACAGGTCACCGTTGAGCGCAGTGCTGCAGTATCTCTGAATGCTGTTAAGAGCGCCGCAGAAGGTCAGCGCAACAATAATCCAGATAACATTGAGAATGAAGCTGTCGAAGGGATGATATCCGACAAGCCACATAATGAAATAGCAGATTCCGCAGAACATATAGCTGCCCACCGCCAGATTTCTCAAGCCGAATTTTCTTGTCAGCTTGGGAGCAAGAGGCAACACAAAGTAGCTGGGCAGGCCGGTAAACAGACCTGCAATTGTACCGATAGACAGCTTGCCCATGCAGTTGAGCCAGAAATAGTCCTCAACCATGGTTCCTGTGCTTTTGCCGACCGCAAAGAAGTTTTTGGCAAGCAGAACCCACATCGGGCGGCATGTTCCGACCGTTTTTATCGTTTTAATAAGACCCATTTGCTTCATTTCGTCTCTTGAAGCAAGCGGCATCCGCTCCTTTAAAGTAAAGAAGCCGTAAGTTCTGAATATGATTACGCAGGCAATGAAGAAGAACGCACCGCCCATATAAATATAACGGGTAGGAATCGTTCTCGGCAAAAAGTCAACGAAAAACGGGAACAGCGACGGCAGCCAAACGCCCGCAAGGTCAGCGTAAGCGTCGGTTGCAATCAATCGGTTTCGTTCCGCAACATTCGGCGTCAGATTGAAAAGAATAATCTGATAGCTTGTGTTGTAGAATGAGTTTGCAATTGAGCCTATGTAGTTGAAGGCAACAAACCAAAAAAGCAGAGCGGTCTGGCTGAGACCTCCCGGCATTATCCACGGTGAAAACGCAGAGAAGAACCAGATAGGCAAGGTCAAAATAATGTAAGGTCTTACTCTGCCCCAGCGGGTTCTCGTTCTGTCAATAAGCAGACCCGACACGGCATTATCGAGAGTATCGGCAAAAATGCTGATAGACTCGGCGGTTGCCCATGTCTCGGGCTTTATCTTCAGAAAGGTTGTTGCAAAGAAAAACAGCCTTTTGCTGAAGGTGTTCCAGTTGGTGTCGCCGAATCCCGAAAGAATATAGGCAACATAGTGTTTGGGGCTGAGATAAAGCTTGTGCTGCTGGTCAACCTGACGCCTGACCGCTTGTTCATCGGCGACAGGGGTTGGTACTTTTTTGCTTTCTTCCGCCAATTTATTCACCATCCCAAAATATTATTAATACTGCTCCAGTATATACATAACGCCATTCTATACTAATAACGCAAAAAAATCAAGCACATTTCGGAAAAATCCGATAAAATGCTTGATTTTTATCTGATTATAGTTTTACAGTGCCGCTTTTCAGCGGGAATTCACATCTGTTGTTCCAGAATCCCTTTGCGTAAATCTCAACATAATATTCTTCTCCGGCTTCGAGACCGTCAAATTTTACGCTCAGGGTTTCGGGCATTTCATAAAAATAATATTCGCTCCAGACAGCCGCTCTGCGAACCGTGATTCCGCTGCTGTTTTTGACCGAAACAATATAATCGTCAACATAATCTTCGCTGATTTCAGCCTGATCGAATGTGACCGTAAATCCGTCGCTTGTTGTGTCGGATATTCTTGCAACCGCTCCTTCGGGGAAACGGGGCAGAGGCGGGTTTTTATAGCGTTCGCTCGTGTAGATAAAGCTTTCGCAGTCCCATGCGGTATCAATTTTCCAAGTGTAGGGGAAGAAATTGCCGCTTATCAGGTCGTAAGGATAGACTCTGACTCTGTTTTCGGCGTCTGCTTCAACAATAAGCATCTGAGCCGCTTTTTTGCTTTCG
>JBJEQD010000159.1:0-18058 GCA_051881575.1 Acutalibacteraceae bacterium
AAATACGCCGTAATATCAAATTTTCGGCATATTGTGTTCAACTCCCATCACCTTATGCTTTCGACCCATCGGAAATCACCTCTTGGTTTTTATTCTTCTTTTTTCCTTTTGACAACTGCATTATACCCCCGGAAATAAGATAATGTGTTTCACTTTTATGAATTATTTGTAAATTTGGCACTCTCACAGTTAGAGTGCCAAAATATATGAAATGCTCTTTTCTCTTGACGATTCGGTGTCAGATAATGTATAATATTGTTTGTTGTTAAAAAATGAAAACGGAGGCTGTGCAATGAAAAACAAAATCACTTTAGACAAGGGCAAAAAGGTGTTTCCGCTCATTCTCATGGCGGCAGGCATCGCAATCATGCTCGCTCAGTTCATTCTGCGGCTGAACCTCGTCAGCGTTGTTGCCGTCGGTTATTGCTGCATTATGTCGGCAGTTATTCTGCTGAGCTTGCTGATTAAGAAAAAGGTTTATGCGCCGATGATTTTCGGCTATGCCGCTGCGGCTCTCGGCGTTATTGTTTATTACATTATTTTCGGAGCAGATGCAGGCTTCGGAGCTTTCTCCTCGGGTCTTACGGGCTTCAATTCGGCAGACCATCCTTGGCTTCAGGGCGAAGGTAATTTCGGCACGAGACTTCTCGGAAACATTCTGCTCGCTCTCCCCTCTGCGGTTTGCCTTTGGGGTCTGTTCTTTATTGCCAAAAAGGCATTTTCAAAAGAGGGCGCAAAAAAAGCTCTCTCATTCGTTATGAGCTTCATGCTTATCGGCACGAGCATTCTCTATGTTCTGACGATGAATCTGCGCTCAAAGCCCAATGCTGAAAGACTTTGGGACGGTCAGGACGATTATCTCAAGGGCGTTGACAAAAACGCTTCAAGCTCAAACAAGCCGAATGTGCTTTTCATCCTTATGGATGACCTCGGCTGGGGCGATGTTTCGCTCAACGGTTCAATTTTTCAGACCCCCAACATTGACAGCATCGGCGAAAACGGCTTGAATCTTGAAAACTTCTATTCGTCATATTCGGTCTGCTCCCCCGCCCGCTTTGCGGCAATGACAGGCCGTTACCCCTACAGAGGCTTTGCGGATAATGTTATCTATCCGACCGTTGCGACAGTATCTCCGTTCGCTCAGACCCGTATTTTCAACTCAATTGAAATGGGCGGCAACGCAGACGGAATGCTCGGCGACGAAATCACCGTTGCCGAAACCTTCAAGGCGGCGGGCTACAACACGGGCGCATTCGGCAAATGGCATCTCGGCGATTACGGCGAATATCTGCCCACAAATCAGGGATTCGACTATTTCTACGGCAGCCACTATGTTAACGACATGACGCCGTTCTATCATGTCCGTGAGGAAAACGGTCAGTACGAAATCGTTCACGGCATGGATGAGCTTATCGTTGACGGCAAGAAAGACCAGGGCAAGCTGACCGAATGGATTCACGACGAAATGACCGAATGGATTACCGACAAGGTTCAGAATTCAGATGAGCCGTTCTTTGCATTCTATGCTTCTCCGTGGCCTCACGCTCCCGTTTTTGTCGGCGACGATTTTGACGGCGTTTCGGGCATGGGAACATATGTTGACTGCGTAACCGAGGTTGACACCTATCTCGGCAAGCTCTTTGACACGCTTGAAGAGCTCGGCGTTATGGAAGATACAATCATCATTTTCACGAGTGACAACGGCCCTGCGCTTGAAGGCTCCGTTGGCGAACTCAGAGGCGGAAAATATCTTGCATATGAGGGCGGTCAGAAGGTTCCGTTCATGATTCGCTGGGATAACGCAAACGGCGCACTCGGCGAAATCGGGACAACGAGAACTCAATCCGCAACGCTTGTTGACCTCTACCCCACTCTTGTTGAGCTGTGCGGCATCATGGGCAACGGCGGCGAAGCAAATTATCTGCCGACCGACCGTGAAATCGACGGCGTTTCAATGGCTTCTCTTCTTAAAGATGACTCGGTTATTCACACAAAAGAGAATCCCATTTTACATATGAAGCGTGAGGATATCAAGGCGATTCAGTACACCGTTCCGACCGCCGAGATTATGAAACAGTATCCCGATTATGACTACGATGTTCTGAAAAACAATCAGTATATCACCTTTAAATATTTTGACAAGATTCAGAATGATAACTCTGCTTTCTTCGACAAATTCCGCAAGAATTGGCTCCACATCATCAGCGACGATATCGGAGAAAACTATAACCGCACAACGGTTTATCCCGAAATTGCCGATGAATATCACGAGAGACTTGACGAAATTCAGAATCAGTTTAAGCAGAACCGCCGAGGTATAATCGAAGAAAAATAATTCAAAACCGAAAGCTGTGGTATTATGCCGAGTTTATCTCTGATGATTAAACCCGCATCTTCACTTTGCAATCTTTCATGCGAATACTGCTTTTACCGGGATGTTTCCGAGCACAGGGAGCATCTCGGCTTCGGCATGATGCCGACGGAAACGGCGGATATTCTTATCGAAAAGGCTCTTGAATTTGCCGACGGTCAGCCCGTTGCATTCGCCTTTCAGGGCGGAGAGCCGACGCTCTGCGGTCTGCCGTTTTTTGAACATTTTGTTCAGACGGCGAAAAAGCTCAACCGCAAAAACAGCCGTATTTTCTATTCCATTCAGACAAACGGAACGCAAATTGACGATAATTTTGCAAAATTCTTTGCTGAAAATGAATTTCTTGTCGGACTGAGCCTTGACGGCGATCTTGAGGGCAACAAGTTCAGAAAAAAGCCGTCGGGTCAAAACTCTTTTTACGGAATACTGACCGCCGCCGAAACTTTGAAACGGCACGGGGCGGAGTTTAATATTCTGACGGTTCTAACGGGCTACTGCGCCGAAAACGGCGAAAGAATCTACCGCTATTTCCGCTCAAAGGGGTTCAGATATTTGCAGTTTATCCCCTGCCTGCGCCCGTTCGGCTCAGATGAGGAAAGCGAGCTTTACATGACCGCCGACCAATACGCCGACTTCCTTATCAGAGTTTTCAATCTCTATGTCAAGGATTATGTCAGAGGGCAGTATATCAGCGTTCGCCAATTTGACAATTGGGTCAGGCTGTTCCTCGGTCAGCAGGCGGAGCAATGCGGAATATCTGGGCATTGTTCGCATCAGTTCGTTGCGGAGAGCAACGGCAACATTTATCCCTGCGATTTTTACTGCACGGACGAATATCTGCTCGGCAATATTCTTGAAACGGATTTCAAATCGATGGCTTTCGGCAAAACGGCAACGGATTTTATCAAAGAAAGCATTCCCGTGCCCGAAAAATGCAAAAAATGCAATGTTTATCCGCTGTGCCGCTCGGGCGGCTGCAAACGCACAAGGCAGAGCGCAGACTACTGCGCCGCATACAAAAAATTCTTCAATGCCTGCCTGCCGCTGTTCAGAGTATTCATAGCGGAGAAACCGCCGGAAATGTAAATATAACAAAATAAGCGCATCTCAACTCTGCGGCAAATGCCGGGAGTCGGGATGCGCTGAGTTTTTATTTTCAGATTTTTACAAATGCAAGTTCAAACCAATATTTAACGATTTTGAAAAGCATATCAAGGAATTCCGAAACCGCTCCGAGGAAACCGTCGGAACCGATTCCGTCAAGCGGTGAGGTCTTGACGGGCTGAACTGCTCCGTCGGGAACATAACCTCCTTGATATTCGACCGCTTCGCCGTTATCGAGGGTGAACGAAAGCGTTCTTTCTCCGACGGGCGTTGAGGAATCCAGAATAACATAGCTGAGCGTTACCGTCATCAGCTTTTTGCTGACCTTCGGAAGCGTGCCCTTCATGTCAAGCGTGACGCTCTGACCGGGCGCAAGCTTTTCGCCGTTGACTTTGAAGCGAATGTCCGCTCCGTCAACATTGACGGCAAGCAGTTTGACCGTGCCCTCGTTGCAGACATTGGTCACAACCAGAGCCGTGTCGGCGTCGCTTGCAAAGCCCTCAACGCTGTTGTTAAAGGCGGCTGTTACGCCGTGGGACGGGTTGGTGGTTGCGTGGAACTGCGGATAGTCGGGGTCGGAATAAACATCGGTTATTTCGTCGGTCAGAAGAAGCTTTATCATCAGGTCACGGCTGAACGGATCCCAGAATGTCATACCGTGGAAAAGCTCGTCAACGAACCATGTGTTATCGGGCATATAGGCGGTTGAAGCGTCAATCTCCATCGAGGGTGAAACCTTGTTTTTGCCGCCGCAGGGGTTAATCTGAGTGTAGCCGTCGGCAAAGCGTGAACCCCACGGAGCGCAGGTTGCGCCCGTTGAAGCATTGACGGTGATTATCGCATCGGAATTCTCTTTAAGACCCGTAACAATCTGATTGCCCGTGCCCGCAATGATTGAAATGTTCATGCCCCTTGCACGGCATTCGGCGAAGGACTTGCCGATATTCGGCAGAATTTCATAATGGAATCTGTCCGAAAGAGCAATTAATCCTGCACATTCCTGCTCGTCAAGCAGTTTATCCTTAAGCTGTTCATAGTATTCAACGGGAATGAAATCCCAAAGGCTGCCCCAATAGCCGATTTTCGGGAACAGCTCAACAAGCAACTGATTGACAAGCTCGTCAATACCGCCGAGCGGCTGTGTTTTGATAAGCCATTCATAATCCTGCTCGTTTCTGAAACCGTGTTCAAGGAATTTAAAAATAAGCTCCTCGTTGAAGTCACAGCTTCCGTTGAAAATATCGTAGGCAATGCCTGCGCCGCCGATTGCGGGAACGGTCAGAACCGCATTGTCAACATCGTTCTTTTCGCCGTAGAGCGCAAGATAGGTTGCCGAAACCTGACCGCCGTGGCTGACGGCGATAAGATTGACCTTATCCTTGCCCGTATATTCTTTGACCGACTGAATGTATTCGTCAAGCTGCTGAGCGCAGATAATCGCACCCATTCTGAAATCGGAGTTGAAATTGAATATATTTTCTTCTCCGACATATTGAGCAACAACGCCCATTATATCCTGCTCATGGCGAAAATCTCCGTCGGGATATCTCTCACGGAGAACTGCGGAATTTGTGTCCTCAGCCGTCCAATAATATCTCTCAACGGGGTATGCGCTTGTGCCGTCAGGGTTGCAGCGAAGCTTTTCGCAGAAATCTCTTGCCGCAGGTCCGCATACCGAAACAAGATAATCGGGGTCGCCCGCAAGCATTTTGATTGCTCCGTAAGTAAGCTTTGCTATGGTCTTGGCTCCGAAGCCGCCGTCCTCAAGCTTTACTCCCCAAAGATGCTCATATGTGCCGTCACCGTTATTGAGGCGAAGCTGAGCGGCGCTGTAGCCCGGAACAATGATAACGGGATAAGGCGATATGTTATCCTTATCAAACTCCGCTCCCGCTATTGCGTAAATTCCGAGCGAAAAAACCATAACCGCCGCAAGAATCACGGAAACTATTTTTTTCATTGATATTCCTCCCTCTTTTTTCAGCAAAATGTTATTCGGCTTCAAGCCAATTAAGAACCTCGCCGAGATTGCTTTCGCTGACACGGCTGCCGCCATTCGTAATCAGATCAAGCATATCGTTTTCATCGGCGGTGCGGTCTTTTTTGTCTGCAAGCTTCTTCCCCATTGTCTTTTTTATACATGTCATCATAAACTTATAGACTCCGTGGAGCTTTTTCAAGTCAAAGCCGCCCTGCAAGGTGAAAACGGGCATACTGTCCGAAATTGCGTTTGCCTTGCGGACATCGCTTATCTGAGAGCCGCTTGCGCCCATTCCGACTCCGCACACAGCCGCAATTTTATATTTCTCAGAAGCGTTTTTATAGCCCTGAACCTTGCCCGCCATGAGCCAGCCGAGATAGAGAATACGGCTTCCATGCGCAAGATTCTTTGACGCATCGGTAAACGAATAAACGGGCAGACCCGTTTTCTCGCCGAGCATTCGGGCATATTCGGCGGTAAAGCCCGTGTTAGAAGTAAAAACTATTGCATCAGCTTTCATAAGCCTTCCTCCGTTTCATAAAAGAATATTAACATAATGTTAAAATAATGTCAACGAGTAAAGCCCGCTTGACTTAATATATTTCTCTTAATTTGTTTCATATTTGGCAAATTAATATCAGACTTGCAAAATTCCGATAACATGGTATAATGTTTTTAAGGTGGGCAATATCTTGCCTGGGGTAACAGCGATAAACCTAACCCTAACCAACCGGATTTAAGGAGTGTTGAAAAATATGAAATGTCCGTTTTGCGGCTGTGAAGAAAGCAAGGTTATCGATTCAAGACCGACCGATGAGGGCGAGCGCATCCGCCGCCGCAGGGAGTGCAACAGCTGCCGCAAGCGTTTCACTACCTATGAGATAATCGAGAATGTTCCCATTATTGTTGTTAAAAAAGATAAATCAAGAGAAGTTTTCGACCGCAGCAAGCTTTTCAGCGGAATGCTCAGAGCGTGCGAAAAACGCCCCGTTTCGCTTGATGAAATTGAAAAAGCGGTTGACAGGATTGAAACGGAGCTTCAGAATTCACTTGACAGAGAGGTTACCTCGGTTCATATCGGCGAGCTTGCAATGGATAAGCTCAAAGACCTTGATGAGGTTGCTTATGTCCGCTTTGCCTCGGTTTACCGTCAGTTCAAGGATATCAACACCTTTATGGACGAGCTTGCAAAGCTTCTGAGCGAGAAAAAATAAATAATAAAGGGTTTTTTCCATGAAAAGATGCTTAACGCTTTTTGCGGCTCTGCTTTTCCTGCTGTGCTCATGCTCGGGCGGGGAGCCGATTGCTCAGCCCAAAACCGCCGATATGCTCAACATCACCAACACCGACAAAACCTTTCTCGGCTGCAAAAGCCGATTTGAGGCAGTTATTTCAGCGATGAAAGCCAAAGCCTCGGTGCTTGAAAACGAGCATAACAGCGCCATTAAGGCGGAAAACAAAAGCGAATATTTTCTTGAAGACAATTATATTCTGACTGTCTTTCATCCCTTTGAGCTTGATTCATTTTCGATAACCGACGGCTTTTCCGATGAAATGACGCCGGAAAATGCCAAAAGCTATTATGAGCTTCAGAGCGGCGGAGCGGATATTGTCTATAATTCCAACGGGAAGTCGAGCTTTTCGCTGAAGTTCGTCAGCGAGGAGCTTACGAATAAATATACCGTCGATTACGACGAAAAGCAGGACAGCTTCCGCTTTGCTTACACCGTTGAGGATTCCGAGGGCGAGCACACGGAGGAATTTCTTGAATTTTCCAAGGTTGAAAACGGAGTTTATGTTATTCAGAGCACCGACACACGCTGTTATATTCAATTTGACGGTGAGGACAGAATAACCTATTTCTGCTGCGGAGAGCTTAACGGCGGAGATTTTATCGAGGACGACAGCGTTTATCCCTCCCCTGCCGAGAATATTGACGGATATTGGGTGCTGACAAAAGGCAAGGCAAGCTTTCTCAATATTCACACCTACGAAAACGGCATTCTCACCCACGAGGATTGCAGCAGCGGCCCGTGGAAGAATATCAAGATAAACGAATCGGATTACGCCTCTGCTTTTCTGAAAAACGGTTGACTTAATATTGTTTTTAGTGTATAATTTTGACAAATAATGCAGGGAAACAATTGTATTATATTGAGGAGTTAATAAAATGAAAGAGTGCATGATTTGCGGCACTAAAGCTGACGAATCGGCAAATGTCTGCGAGGTTTGCGGCTCTTCCGACTTTGAATCGGAGGATAAAACCCAAGCCGTTATGCAGGCGGAAGAAGAGCCTGTTTATTCGCACGACCCCGATTCCGTTTATCGGGTCAGAAAAGGAATTGACCCCAACAGCAAAATTCAATACAAGAAAGCAAAGGCATTCAAGCCGAAAAAGCCTGTTGAAATATCCGTTCCCGGCGGTGGTGTTGTTTCAGGCATTTTCGGAGCATTTCTGTTTTCGATTGCAGGCGGATTGCTTTATGTATTTATCAATCATCTCGGTTATATTTCCGGACTTTGCGGCTTAATAATTTTCATTCTTGCCCGTGCCGGATTCAACAGATTTTCAAAGCCGGATAAATATGATTCCGCCGCCTGCTTTATTTCCTCGGTAATAATTACGGTTTTAATGATTCTTTTTGCAGAATTATTCTCTGTTTCGTTTGCTATATACCGGATATTCAGAGATGAAGGAGTTACTCTTCTCGATGCTGTTTACTTTACGCCAAGGTTTCTCGAAAACCCTGAAATTCATGCGAATGTTGTCAGCGATTTGGTGTTAGCTTATTTGTTCAGCTTCATAACCTTTATTATAAGGATTTTTTATAATTCCAAACGAAGCAGAAGTGAATATGAGGACGCAGACTGAAAATGTTCTTTTATATCAAGTTAAAAAAGCATGTATAAATGCTGTAAAATAAAGGAGTAAAAACCATGAAAAAATTTGTATCAATTCTTCTTGCCGTTGTAATGGTATTTTCGATTACCGCTGTTTGTGCTTTTGCCGCAGATTGTGACGTCCCCGGCGAAGTCAATTCGGCAATCGGCGAAGTAAACGGCGCAATCAATGACACCGCAGAAGAAATCAACGGCGAAATCAACGGAACAGGCGATAAAGTCGGCGTTTCCGTCGGCGAAATCAACGCTGAAATCGACAACACACTCGGCGATATCAGCACTCTTA
Organism: Acutalibacteraceae bacterium; assembly: GCA_051881575.1. Taxonomy (GTDB): domain Bacteria; phylum Bacillota; class Clostridia; order Oscillospirales; family Acutalibacteraceae; genus CAG-177. The sequence continues at coordinate 8,644 of JBJEQD010000159.1, forward strand.
TTTCCGACCATGCCGCTGTTGCAAACGAAAAGCTCAACGAGCTTGGCAACGCAATCGTTATTGAGTCCGGTCTCAATTCTTTCCTTGCCAGAATCGACGATTTGGTTGAGAGCCTCATTTCTTCAATAATCCGTATTCTCGGCGATTTAGGTCTTGATTTCGGCGAATAATTTTTTAGTTTTTAAGCCGCATCCGACTGAGTCGGGTGCGGTTTTTTGTTAAGAAGAATGCAGGAACGCCGCAGGAATTAATTTTCCTGCGGCGTTCCTGTGTGTTAGAGAAATATAAAGGAGCTGTGAAAAATTAGTGGGTCGCAGACTATTAAATTCCGCTTGCGCCGTAGTTTGAAAGGACTCTTGCGGAGGGGTCGTTAACATTACAGCCCTCCCAATCCTTGTTGGGCATCCAGAAATCCTTAACCATTTCCGCCTGCCCGGGGTAATACTTTTCAAATATATCTCTGTAAAGGAGTGACTCCTTGGTGAATGGCTTTGCAAAATCATATTTGGCAATTCCCGCTTCGTATTCTTCGTCGGTATAAATCTCGGCGGCAAATTCCTTCAGATAATCAACCATCGAATGACCGACAGCATCGCTGAACGCCGCTTTTTCTCTGTAGAGAATATCATGCGGCAGATAGTCGCCCTCAAAGGCATGACGAAGCAGATATTTGCCCTTGTTATATTTGTTAAGCTTCTTTTCGGGGTCAACGGACATGACATATTTGACAAAATCCAGATCTCCGAAAGGAACTCTTGCTTCCATGGAATGAACCGAAATACAGCGGTCGGCACGAAGAACATCATACATATAAAGCTCACGCAGACGCTTCTGAGCCTCCTGCTGGAACGCCTCCGCCGACGGGGCAAAATCGGTGTATTTATAGCCGAAAATCTCATCGGATATTTCGCCCGTGAGCAAAACACGGATATCCGTCTGCTCATGAATCGCCTTGCAGATAAGATACATGCCCATGCTAGCTCTGATAGTGGTTATATCGTATGTTCCGAGAGCCGCAATAACTTCTTCAAGAGAGTTCAAAACATCATCCTTGGTGATGATAACCTCGGTGTGCTCGCTGCCGATATAATCGGCAACCTCTTTTGCATATTTAAGGTCGATTGCATCCTCACTCATGCCGATAGCAAAGGTGCGTATGGGCTTTTTCAGAAGCTTCTGTGAAACGGCGCAGACAAGAGAGCTGTCAAGTCCGCCGCTGAGCAGAAAGCCGACCTTTGCATCTGCGTCAAGGCGTTTTTCGATTCCCGCAACAAGCTTGTCGTGAATCTTTGAGCAAATCGTTTCAACATCATCGTCAACATAGCTGTCAACCGCCGCAATGTCGCAGTAGCAAACGAACTCGCCGTCTTTGTAGTAATGTCCCGGCGGGAAAGGATAAACTTTATCGGTAAGGCTGATAAGGTTCTTCGCCTCGCTTGCGAACATTATGCTGCCGCCCTCGTCATAGCCGTAAAACAAAGGTCTGATTCCGATGGGGTCTCTTGCGGCAATGTAGCTGTCGCTTGCGCCGTCATAAATAATCATTGCAAACTCTGCGTCAAGCTTTGCGAACATCTCAACTCCGTATTTTTCATAAAGCGGAAGAAGAATCTCGCAGTCCGAATCGCTGACAAAGGTGTATTCCTTTGAAAGCTCCGCTTTAAGCGGACGGAAGCAGTAAATCTCACCGTTGCAGACAACGGAATTGCCGTTAAGCGTGAACGGCTGCATTCCGCTGTCGGTAAGGCCCATAATCGCAAGGCGGTGGAAGCCGAGCAGACCCGACTTTGTGTCTATAACCTTTGTTGCATCGGGGCCTCTTGAAACGGTGCGGTCAAAACATTCTTTGAATTTTTCTTTTGTGACTGTTTTACTTGTTAATCCTATAATTGAACACATAACACACACTCCAATATATTTCTCTTATTTTTTATTCTACATCCTGTAAGGCGTCATAGCCTTCTTCGCCCGTGCGAACCTTGATAACATTTTCAACATCATAAACAAAAATCTTGCCGTCGCCGATGTTGCCGGTGTAAAGAACCTTCTTTGCGGTTTCAATAACCGTCTTAACGGGAACCTTACAAACGACTATTTCAACCTGAATCTTGGGCAGGAGGTTAACCTGAACCTCAACGCCTCTGTACATTTCCTTGCCGCCGCCCTGTGCGCCGAAGCCGAGGACATTGGTAACGGTCATGCCCGTGATTCCGATAGCGGTCATTGCGTTCTTGAGAGCTTCAAATCTGCTCTGCTTGCAGATAATCTCAATCTTTGTCATCTTGACATCGGAAGCAACCGCCTTGTGCGGTGCGGGAGCAGACGCAAGCTGAACGGGAACCGCAACATCAACGGGAACCGTGCCGGTGATTTCGGCAACTTCTTCGTCGTTGTCGTAGATATGCTCAACCGTTGAGGCAAAGTCCGCATATGCGCTCATGAGGCCGTGCTCTGTTGAATCCAGACCCTTGATTTCTTCTTCCTTTGAAACTCTGAGTCCGTTTGTCTTTTGAATGATTTTAAATGTGATTGTCATTGTAACAGCAGTCCATGTTGCGATTGCGGCAACGCCGATAATCTGGATTATCAGAAGTCTGAAACCGCCGCCGTAGAACAAGCCGTTAACACGGTCAAACAGACCGACTGCAAGAGCGCCGAACATACCGTTTACGCAGTGAACACCAACTGCACCGACGGGGTCGTCGATATGAAGCTTGAGGTCAAGAAACTCAACCGCAACAACAACAAGGATACCTGCGATAAGGCCGATAATTGCCGCTCCGAAGCAGTCAACATTTGCACAGCCCGCAGTTACGGCAACAAGGCCTGCAAGAGAACCGTTAAGGGTCATTGAAACATCGGGCTTGCCGTTCTTTATCCATGTGAAGAACATTGTTGAGCAGGTTGCAACGCCTGCCGCAACGGTCGTTGTTGCGAGAATCTGAGCAAGAGAAACGGTGTCGCCTGCGGCAGCTCCGTTGAAGCCGTACCAGCAGAACCAAAGGATGAAAACGCCCAATGCGCCGAGTGTCAGAGAGTGACCGGGAATAGCGTTAACCTTAACCTTACCGTCCTTGCTCTTGACATATTTCCCGAGACGGGGTCCGAGAATGATTGCGCCGATAAGGGCTGCAATACCGCCGACCATGTGAATTGCGGCTGAACCTGCGAAATCAACAAATTCGGGAGCACCCTCTCCGAAAAGATTTGCGCCAAGGCGTGTCAGCCAGCCGCCTCCCCAAACCCAATGGGCTTCAATGGGGTAAACGACAGCAGAAATAACTCCGCTGTAAATTATGTATGAACTGAATTTTGTTCTCTCAGCCATTGCGCCGGAAACGATTGTTGCCGCTGTTGCGCAGAAAACAAGATTGAATACGAAATTGCCCCAATCATAGTTTTCAAAATCCGTGAAAAGCCTGAGGTTAGGCACACCGATAAGTCCGAAAAGAGCATCTTCGCCGAGCAGCAAGCCTGCTCCGAGAAGAACAAAAACAACCGTGCCGATGCAAAAGTCCATAAGGTTTTTCATGATGATGTTGCCTGCGTTTTTCGCTCTGGTGAAGCCTGTTTCAACCATTGCAAAGCCTGCCTGCATGAAAAATACCAACACAGCGCCCATCATAAACCATACGCCCGTGCTGCCGAAAATAAGATCGCTCATAACATACACCCTTCTATAAAAATATTAAAAGGCGTATGATTCCCCCCTGTTCTGGGGAACCATACGCCTTTGTATGATAATTCATTTTCAATTGTCTGCTTAGGTTTCCGCAAACCTCAGCAGATTTATCCGCAATTTTTTATCTTACTCCGAAAAGGAGCTCGCCGTATGAGGGATACGGCCAATATTCAGCCGAAGTAATGCACTCTGCTTCATCGGTAACCGCACGAAGCTCCTGCATCTTGGGAATGATAACCGACTTGAACATTTCGGCTTCTTCAACAACGCCGCCTGCATTCTTGAGGTCGATGAACGAATTCTCAAGGTCGGTAACCTTAGTATAAATCGAGCCTGACAGAGCAGAAAGCTTTGTTGCAGTCTTTTCTTCATATGTGCAGTCAGCGCCTGCAAAGCAGCTCTTCTTTGTTGCCGCCGTCTTGCTGAGCTTGCCGACATATTTGCTGATAGCGGGAAGAATATCTTTGTTAACCATATCAATCATTGTCAGAGCTTCGATGTTAATAGTCTTGCAGTAATTCTCGTAGAATATCTCCTGACGGGCTTCAATCTCAGCCTTTGTGAATACCTTGTGCTCCTCAAAGAGCTTGACATTCTTCTCAGCAGTCAGATAAGGCAGAGCGTCGGGAGTGGTTTTGAGATTAAGCAATCCTCTTGACTCCGCTTCCTTAATCCACTCATCGTCATAGCCGTTGCCGTTGAAGATGATTCTCTTGTGATCCTTGATAGTCTTTTTGATGAGTGCGTGGAGAGCTTCTTCAAAGTTATCAACGCCTTCGAGCCTGTCCGCATAGGATTTGAGCGACTCTGCAACAGCGGTGTTAAGAACGATATTTGCGCTTGCAACCGAGCTTGCCGAGCCGAGCATTCTGAACTCAAACTTGTTGCCGGTGAATGCAAAGGGTGAGGTTCTGTTTCTGTCGGTTGTATCCTTGGGGAATTTCGGAAGAACATGAACGCCTATCTTCATCTGAACCTTTTCTTTTGCGTCATAGGCGGTGTCATTCTCGATTGATTCAAGGATTTCGTTTATCTCGTCGCCAAGGAACATTGAAACAACTGCCGGAGGAGCTTCGTTGGCTCCGAGACGGTGGTCATTGCCTGCGGTTGCAACGGAAATTCTCAGAAGATCCTGATAATCGTCAACGGCCTTGATAACTGCACACAGGAAAAGCAGGAACTGAGCGTTTTCGTTGGGAGTATCGCCGGGCTCAAGAAGGTTTGTGCCCTTATTGGTGGAAATTGACCAGTTGTTGTGCTTGCCGCTTCCGTTAACGCCTGCAAACGGCTTCTCGTGAAGAAGGCAAATCATATTATGCTTCTTTGCAACCTTCTGCATAATTTCCATTGTGAGCTGGTTGTGGTCGGTTGCAATGTTTGTTGTTGTGAAGATGGGAGCAAGCTCGTGCTGAGCGGGAGCAACCTCGTTATGCTCGGTTTTTGCGAGAATTCCGAGCTTCCAAAGCTCCTCGTTGAGGTCTTTCATGAAAGCCGCAACTCTGGGCTTGATTGTTCCGAAATAATGGTCGTCAAGCTCCTGACCCTTGGGTGACTTTGCTCCGAAAAGAGTTCTGCCCGTATAGATAAGGTCTTTTCTCTTATTGTAAAGGTCTCTGTCAACAAGGAAATATTCCTGCTCGGGGCCAACGGTTGTTTTAACGCTTGTTACATCGTCCTGACCGAAAAGCTTCAGGATTCTGACAGCCTGCTTGCTGATTGCTTCCATTGAACGCAGAAGCGGAGTTTTCATATCGAGAGCTTCGCCGCCGTAGGAGCAGAATGCAGTCGGAATGCAAAGAACGCCTTCTTTGATGAAAGCATATGAGGTGGGGTCCCATGCGGTGTAGCCTCTTGCCTCAAAGGTGGCTCTCAGGCCGCCTGAGGGGAAGCTTGATGCATCGGGTTCGCCTCTGACAAGCTCTTTGCCCGAGAACTCCATGATAACGCTGCCGTCTTTGCAGGGAGAAATGAAGCTGTCATGCTTCTCTGCCGTGATACCCGTCATGGGCTGGAACCAGTGAGTAAAATGGGTAGCTCCGTTTTCAACCGCCCAATCTTTCATTGCGTTGGCAACAACATTTGCAACGGCGATATCAAGGCGTTTGCCGTCCTGAATCGTCTTTTTCATTGCCTTGTAGGTTTCTTTTGGTAATCTCGACTTCATGGCTTTATCGTCAAAAACCATGCATCCGAAATATTCGGGAACACTTTTCATGCTCAATCTCTCCTTGTCTTAGTGAAATAAAACATCCGATATAAAAAATGGCAAAGACACCGTTGGTTGGGCGCCTTTGCCTTGCTATGGCATAAGTATACCGCCAAAGCCGTTCAAAGTCAAGCAATTTTACCCGATTTTCGCATATTCTTGCAATCTGACGGATTTTTCGTCGAAATAGTGAAATTCTTTTGTGAATTTTGTGGAAATCGCCGAAAATGTCATTTTAGGGTTTGACAAAGCAATTCAATAACATTATAATATGGGGGAACAAAGGTGTTCGCAAACGGCAAATGCGCCGTTTTTGCGAGCGCCTTTAATTTTTTTGTTAGGGAATGAAGCTTATGCTAAAAAAAGAGGGCCAGATAAGAATCCCCTCCGGCTGCGCCATCGCCGGCCTTTTCTCAAAAGACGGCAAATGCGTTTCGGGCGACAAGATCGTTAAGGCCATGACAACAATGCATGACCGCTCCAACGGATTGGGCGGCGGTTTTGCGGGCTACGGAATTTATCCGCAGTATAAGGATTATTATGCTTTTCATATCTTCTATGACAGCATGTCCGCCCGTGAAGAGTGCGAAAAATATCTTGACGATATGTTTGAGATAATCAACCTTTCCAAAATACCCATCAGAAAATCGCCTAAAATTATTGACGAGCCTTTGATCTGGCGTTATTTCGTTGCTCCGAACCCCAACAAGCTCAGAGACAGTCAGCTTGACGAAAAGGAATATGTTGTCAGAGCGGTTATAAAAATAAATACCGAATTTGACGGCTCATATGTTTTCTCAAGCGGCAAAAATATGGGCGTTTTCAAGGCTGTCGGCTACCCCGAGGATGTCGGAGAATTCTACAGACTTGAAGAATACGAGGGCTATTCATGGACGGCTCACGGAAGATATCCGACCAACACCCCCGGCTGGTGGGGCGGCGCTCATCCGTTCTCAATGCTAGATTATTCAATCGTTCATAACGGCGAAATCTCGTCATATGACGCAAACCGCCGCTACATTGAAATGTTCGGATATAAATGTAATCTTTTAACAGATACCGAAGTTATTACATACATTATTGACTACCTTGTCCGCAAACAGGGTCTGACGCTTGAAGAAACAGCAAGCGTCATTGCCGCACCGTTCTGGTCAACAATTGAAGGCAAGGACGAAGAGGAGCGCAAGCGCCTGACTTATCTGCGGAACACATTCAGCAGTCTGCTGATAACAGGCCCGTTCTCCATTCTGCTCGGCTTCAACGGCGGACTTATGGCTCTTAATGACAGACTGAAGCTGCGTTCAATGGTTGTCGGCGAAAAGGACAAGACCGTTTATATTGCAAGTGAAGAATGCGCCATCAGAATGATGGAGCCGGGCATTGAAAAGATATGGTCGCCCAAGGGCGGAGAAGCCGTTATTGTCAGATTGGAAGGCGGTGAGAACAATGCCGATTAATTTCATTTATCCCGATTATGAGGTTGTCAGAGACAACACCCGATGCATAAGATGCAGAGCCTGCGAAAGGCAGTGCGCCAACGGAGTTCACAGCTACGACGCAGAGTCAAACTTCATAAAAAGTGACGAATCAAAATGCGTCAACTGCCACAGATGCGTTTCGCTCTGCCCCACAAGAGCGCTCAAAATCGTCAGAACACCTCATACATTTAAAGAAAATAACAACTGGAACGAGCGTGCGATTGAAGAAATCTACATGCAGGCAAACAGCGGCGGAGTTCTGCTCTCATCAATGGGCAATCCCGAAAAATATCCCGTCTATTGGGATAAAATCCTCATCAACGCTTCTCAGGTCACCAATCCTCCCATCGACCCGCTGAGAGAGCCCATGGAGACCCGCACATTTCTCGGCAAAAAGCCATCGAAGATTGAGCGCAACCCCGACGGCTCGCTGAAAGACAATCTTCCCCCTCAGCTTGAGCTTGAAATGCCCATAATGTTCTCCGCAATGTCCTACGGCTCGATAAGCTACAACGCTCACGAAAGCATGGCCCGTGCCGCTCAGGCTCTCGGAACATACTACAACACCGGTGAGGGCGGTCTGCACGAGGACTTCTATAAATACGGCGCAAACACGATAGTTCAGGTTGCTTCGGGCAGATTCGGCGTTTATAACGATTATCTCAACGCCGGCGCCGCAATCGAAATCAAAATGGGTCAGGGCGCAAAGCCCGGTATCGGCGGCCACCTGCCGGGAACAAAAATCGTCGGCGACATTGCAAAAACGAGAATGATTCCCGAGGGCTCGGACGCTATCTCCCCCGCCCCGCACCACGATATTTATTCAATCGAAGATCTGAGACAGCTTGTTTATTCTCTTAAAGAAGCTACGGAATACAAAAAGCCCGTCATTGTTAAGGTTGCGGCGGTTCATAACATTGCGGCAATCGCAAGCGGCATTGCACGAAGCGGTGCGGATATTATCGCAATCGACGGCTTCAGAGGCGGCACGGGAGCCGCTCCGACAAGAATCAGAGACAATGTCGGCATTCCCATTGAGCTTGCGCTTGCAAGCGTAGATTCAAGGCTCAGAGACGAGGGAATCAGAAACACGGTTTCGCTCGTCGTGGGCGGCAGTATCAGAAACAGCGCAGATGTTGTTAAGGCAATTGCTCTCGGTGCCGATGCGGTTTATATTGCAACGGGCGCATTGATAGCTTTGGGCTGTCACCTTTGCAGAAACTGCCAGAGCGGCAACTGCAACTGGGGCATTGCAACGCAGAAGCCCGAGCTTGTCCGCAGACTTAATCCCGATATCGGATACCGCAGACTTGTTAATCTCCTCACCGCCTGGAACAGAGAAATCAAAGAACTCATGGGCGGCATGGGCATTAACTCCATTGAAGCTCTAAAAGGCAACCGCCTCATGCTCAGGGGCATAGGTCTGACGGAAAAAGAGCTTGAAATTTTGGGAATTTCCCACGCAGGTGAATAATTATGAAAAGAGTATATGTCAATGAAAAGTGGTGCCTCGGCTGCCACCTTTGCGAATATTACTGCGCCTACGCCAACAGCGGCGAAAGGGATATGGTTAAGGCATTAACCAACTTGCAGATTCACCCGAGAATTCAGATTGAAGAGCAGAACGGCATTTCATTTGCCGTTTCCTGCCGCCATTGCGATGAGCCGCTTTGCGTTAAGGGCTGTATTACGGGTGCGCTGACAAAGCAGGACGGAGTTATCGTTATCGACAAGGATAAATGCGTCGGCTGCTACACCTGCATACTCTCCTGCCCCTACGGCGCAATTTCTCATAACGAAACAGGCGCAATTCAGAAATGCGAGCTTTGCACAAAAACCGCAGAGGGCGTTCCGCAATGCGTTAAGGGCTGCCCCAACGGCGCAATAGTCTTTGAAGAGAGGTGACGGAGATGAAATATGTTATAATCGGCAACTCCGCCGCTGCGGCGGGAGCCGTTGAGGGAATCAGAGGTATTGACAAATCCTCACCGATTACTATAATATCTAAGGAAAAATATCATATCTATTCCCGTCCGCTGATTTCTTACT
>JBJEQD010000160.1:0-17769 GCA_051881575.1 Acutalibacteraceae bacterium
AATAAATTTCCCAATTCGCAATCGGAAAGCAAAAAATGCTTAATATTATCCGTTTGTTCGGAATTTAAGAGAGACAGCGTGTAAAAATATTGTTACGGAAACCGTTTTCGGTTTTCCGATTAACGAAAGGAGCTTTTGACATGCCCTTCAGATTTCAAAAGAGCAAAAAGCCCAAGTCTCAGTGGCATTTTGACGGAAAAGACGAGCCGCACGGCTACGAAGTGAACGATGAAGAAATTCACACCGATGTTCTCGGCAGCTACACCGGCACGCCCTATGACGGAATCCGCCCTGTTCAGGACGCCGACGACCTTTAAGGTTCATCCGACAAAATGCTGCTTGGCGGAGCGCACTGTGCCTGTGCGCTCCGCCGCTGCACTACCATCTTTTTTTCCCCTGCCTGCATTCTTTCCCCAAAGAATGCAGGCTATATAAAACTCCGCTTCGTCGGAGCAAAAGCTCCGAAACCCCAATCCATCCGAATTTTTAAGGCAAGGCACTAACGCCTTCTGCGGAAATTTTAACTGATTAAAGCGCAATAGATGAGACTACCGATGAATCGCTTATCGAAAAGGCAACCACCTTTTCGCCCGAAACGGTATAGAGCGTTCCGCCGATGCAGGTTCCTCTGACGGCGGCGTCGCCGACATAGGGTTCATAATCGAAATGCTTGTATTTGCCCGCTTCCTCTATTCCCTTGTCGGTGATTTTGTAAAGGACATATGCCGAGGTCTGAAGCTCCGGGCCGTCCTCATTCCTGTAGATTTTAACAACGGGGAAGCCGAAAAGCTTGCCGTCCGCTGAGAAAATCACGCTTCTGCCGTCACCCTCCAGGGGCAGGAGATATTCTCCGTCATTGTATTCGAGCGACGAAACGGCTTTCGGGCTGTCGGGGTTGCTGACATCAAACAAAGTGAGCTTAACCGAATTGTTACCGCCGTTATTATTCTTGAATCCCGAAACGGTCAGAATCATCGAATCCGAAACCGCATAGAACTCGCCTGTGAAGCCGTTCGTTTCAATGGTTCCCGCAACCTTGGGCTTTGAATAATCGGAAAAGTCGATTATCATTGTCTTTTCACTGCTTTTGCCAGATACAATATATCCCTTACTGCCTATAAATTTGATATTCTTAACGGTTTCACCCGGGAATATGCCTTTAAGTCCGCTGACAAACTCCATTTTTTCGTTGAGAACATAAATATTGGTTGCACCCTTAACGGAGGTTGCCGCTCTGAGATAACCGTTGCTCTCGTCAAACGATATTCCGCCGCAGAGTGCGCCCTGAACGGTGTAAGAGCCGACGAACGAAATTGTTGAATTGTTGACCGAGAAGCGGTAAATCTCCGTCTTGCTCTCACGGGCGCCGTTTTCATCGGCATCAACCGAAACAAAGCCTCTCGTTACCGCAATCGAATTTGCCGAATAGCTGATATCCGTTCCGCCGCCGAGAATTGCAAATCTTCCGACCTTTGCTCCGAAATCGGAGATATCCGTAACGGTAATGAAAAGAAATGTTGCAGTCGGGTCATTGACGGTATATATAATCTCATCGGTGCTGAGCCTTACCTCAGCGCCGTTGACGCTGAATGCAGGAATAAGCTCGCTTCCGGATGAATCGGATTCTATCGTTTTTGCCGTTGAGATGCAAAGTCCGCTTCCGTGGAAGCTTGAAGAAACATAACTGCCGTCCTGAACATGCTCACGAAGCTTAACGGGAGAATTCGGGTCGGAGATGTCATAGAAAAGCGCAGCCGTTGAATCGCCTGACGCCGAACCGTTTGCCGCATAGCTGTATCGGCTCATGAGGGCAACAAGAATATTGTCCTTAACATGGATTTCAAGGCATTCGCTGACCTGAGCGCCGTTTTCCCTGTCGGAAAGGTCAATGGTTGATACCGTTTTCATCTCGTCTGCGGGAACAGCCTTGATTATTTTGACCTGCTCAACCGTTTTGCCCGTTTCGGCGTTTCTGCCTGTCGTAACAATATAAATATAGTCTCCGTCGGTCTTGACGATATCCGCATGGCGGTTGTCAACCGCCGCAACCGCATTGGACGAAGCTACATAAGCCTCGGGAGACGGATTCTGAGCGTTAACATAAACCTCGGTTGTGTTCTGGCTTGAATCGCCAATATATTTGTTATATCCCTCACGCAGCCGGTCGATAACACCGGACTGAGTTCGATTCTGGGTTGTATTTTCGTTTTCCGGACTTTGGCTGACTGCCGGTGAAGTTGTCTCCTTGTTGAGAATGCTTCTGACGGCGTTCTCTATTTCTTCATAGCTGTTAACACTCTTTACGGGAGAAACGCTTGAATTTCCCTCGTTGAATGTGTCTGCTTTTATCACTCTGACGCTGTTTGCACGCATGAACAATGTGCAGCCGACAACAAGAACAAGCATTGCCGCCGCAACCGTCATTCTGCGAATAACCGAAATTGATTTATTCTGAGTCCCCGTTCTATCGGAAAAATCCTTTTCTTTCTTTTCTTCATTAAGCATTGCAACAATGCTTTCTTTCTGCAATTTAAGAGGTATTTTAGCTGATTGAGTGCTTTTTTGAAGTTCATTTTTAAGTAATTCCAAGGTTTGCTTTTCGCTGTTTTTCATCTTTTCCGCCCTCCTTTCCTGTTTATGTATTGCCGCCGAGCTGATTCTGAAGCTTTGCAAGCGACCTTTTCAGCTTTGAACGAACCGTTGACGGCGAGGTTTCAAGCATTTCGGCTATCTCGTGGCTTTTATAGCCGTGAAGAACGCTGAGCAGAACGATTTCCCTCTCCTCTCGGGAAAGGCTGTCCAACGCTCGGCGAAGCTCAACCGAAAGCTCCGGACTGTCATAAGATGCGGGTTCTTCAAATCCGCCTTCTTCATCGTCGAGCCAGACCATCGATTTCTTTTTTTCGTTTTCCGTGTAGTACCTTTTGCACGCCGCACAGAGAATGGTGAAAATCCATCCCTTAAATGCCTTCGGGTTCTTCAAAGAACCGATTTGCCTGAATGCGGACAGCACCGCATCCGACACGGCATCCTGCGCAAGAATTTCGCTGCCGGTAACGCAGCAGGCGTAGCAATACATATCCTTATAGTAAAGTTCGTAAAGCTCGCCGAACGCCTCGGCGCTCCCTCCCTTTGCCAGAGCAACAAGCTCAGTAATATGATCGCTCAAGGTCGCCCCTCCTTACCACTCACACTATATAAGTGTTTCTGATTTTCATTTTTGTTGCATCCGTTTTAAAAAATTTTTGAAATTTTTCATTTCCCCGATGAAACAACTCGCTCAGGTTATACTATACACGAAATAAAATTATAAAGCAAGGTGTTAAATTTGAAAAAAATATTATTAATTTTTTCCTTTATACTGCTGCTTCTGCTCTCCTCCTGCACGGGCAGAAAAACCCTTGAGGAGGACGAGGCAAACGCCCCCGTGACCGTTGAGGACAGGCGTGAAACGGCTTCCTCCGGCATATCGGCGACATCATCCGCTCCGACTTCTCCGCTCACAGGCAGAAAAATTCTGTCTCCCGCAAGCTTCAAGGTCAATGATCCCGACAATTCACGAAAGCTTTCAACAGAAAAAATTGAGCACAGCTTCGGCGTTGCTAAAGACGGTAAGCCGCACGAAATCGCCGTCGGAGTTCAGAAAAATCTTGAACGGCTTGGATACAAAGCTTTCTGCTATGACACAAAATCCGCCGAAAAGGTGCTGTATCTGACCTTTGACTGCGGCTGGGAAAACGGCTGCACCTCAAAAATTCTTGACACTTTAAAAGAAAAGCAGGTGCCCGCCGCCTTTTTCTGCACGCTCGACCACATCAAATCGTCTCCAGAGCTTATTGCAAGAATGATTAACGAGGGTCACACGGTCGGCAACCATTCCTCAAAACACCCCGATTTTTCAAAGATATCAAGGCAGAGAATGGCAGACGAAATATTGGAATGCGACAATTATCTGCGCAGCAACTTCGGCTATGCCACAAGCTTTTTCCGCTTTCCCGAGGGTTCATATTCCGAAAATGCGCTTGAGCTTGTCGATTCAATGGGCTACACAAGCGTTTTCTGGTCCTGCGCCTATGCGGACTGGGATGTGAAAAAGACAAAGGGCGGCGAATATGCCTTTGAAACCGTCACCGCCCGTCTCCATCCCGGAGCGGTCATTCTGCTCCACTCCGTCTCGCCCGATAACGCAGAGGCTCTCGGAGATATCATTGATTATGCCGTGCAAAACGGATATCAATTCAAGCCGTTATCGTATTATAAATTTTAATTCGGCCAGAGCATTAAAAACGGCCTGCATCGGTCAGATGCAAGCCGTTTTCCGATTTTTCAGTTAATTATCCGACCGTATATCGGATGTTGAAGCAAACTGCGGATTCCGCACCTCCGGAGGGTGACTTTTCGCTGAAATATCCGTCAGACGAATTGGTTGAGCCGCAGACATAAAGCGACTTGCCGTCTGAGCAGATTGCACGGGCGTTATCCGAATCGGAGCCGCCGAACGTATAGATGTTCTTAGCCTTTCCGACCGATGTTACCGTGTAAATAAACGCATCGTAATCGCCCCTGTTGGTAATTGCAAAATCTCTGTTGCTTGACGCAGTATAGCCCGAAACGGCATATCCGCCGGGAATCTTTGTGATTCCGGTCAGGAAGTCGTTTTCAAAGCCGATTAAGGGAAGCTTCCAATAGAACGAACCGTCAGCCTTGAAAGCAACAATCATGCCGTCGGTTGTTCCCGTCATGCCGCCGTTATAAATTCCCTTAAAGCTGTATTTATTTCCTTCGGAAGTTGAGGTGTATTTACCTGCAACAACGCAGCCGCCGTTGTCGGTTGCAACGATTGCGGGCAGGTCAACATAACCGATATCATAGATTGCCTTTGCCCAAACTCTGCTGCCGGAAGCGCTGTGCTTTGTAACAACCGTATACCTAACTTTTAGCTCTTCTTCGGTCTGCTTTAAACCGGCAAAATCTCCGTCATTACAGAAGGACGATATTGTCGAGAATACCTCGCCCGTTGAGCCGACCGAAATATCCTCAACTGCGCAGTGCTTTGAGCCTGCAAGTGAATCACGCCACTGAATGCCCGCATTCGCATCGCACTTATAAATAAAGCTCTTACTTGCTCCCGCTTTGAGACCTGCGAAATGACCGTCTGTTGAGTCTGTCTTGCCGCCGACAACAAATCCGCCGTCATTGGTTGCACAAACGGCATAAAGCATATCGTCGCCGCTGCCGCCGAAAATCTTTGTCCAGAGCGTTTTGCCGTCTGACGAATACTTAACGAGAATCGCCTCAACGGTGTCTTTGCAGACATATTCGCTGTCATTAAATATGTTGCTCGCCAATGTGTAGCCGACTGCGACAATGCTTCCGTCCTTGAGAACGGCAACATCTTCAAAGGTTGTTGTCTCATCGCCGGTTATAATTGACTTCCAGAGAATCTTGCCCTTGTCGGAATATTTAACAATAAGCGCTGCGGGGTTTGATCCGGTTTCTGAGCTCATGGTGAAACCGGCCGCAACCGTGCCGCCGTCTCCCGTAACATCATTGGCTGCAAAAACGCTGTTGCTGCCTGACGAGCCCGTTGCAAAAGTCAGACCCCAATCGGAGGTTATCTTTGAAACGGGAGCAGCCGTTGTTCCTCTTGAAGCAACATCGCCCGCCGTTGGCGGAACATAAACACCCGTTGATGCCTTGGGAGGCTTTGTTGTTTTATCGGGAGTATTGTCTTTCTTTGTTGTTGCCGTCGGAGCGGTAACTCTTGCTGTTGTTGCAGGAGCCTTGGTGGTTGAAACGGGTCTGACAATATCAATTCCGCCGCCCGAGGGCTTCGTCTGAACGATAAGTCCGTTATCATCCGCAACCTTTGAAATCTCCGTTATTTCCTCGGGAGTAAGGTTGCTCGGGTCTTTAACCGAAGCTTTGCTGTAGATTTCATCAATCTCATTCTGAGGAACCTTGGTTACGGGAACCTCGTCCTTTTTGATGACGGTGTTTCCGTTATCGTCTTTTCCGACGATAAGTCCGTTATCCTTGGCGTAATCCTCAACCTTTTCAATCTGCTCGGGAGTCAGAGTGTTAAGATCTCCGTTGAAATCCTTAACCTCATCGCCGAGAACCTTCTCAACAAGGTCAACAAGCTCTGCCTTGCTGATGGGAACATTCTGATAAACATCGTCAACTCCGGGGCTCCACGAATCAGCGGAGGCAAGAGTGGTTGAAGTTTCGTCTCCATCTTTTTTCTTAACGCTGCAAGCAGCGAAGGAAGAAATAATCAGGACAAGACACATAAAAAAGCAGAGTCTTGCCGTCAGTTTCTTTTTCATAAAGGAATCCCCCTATTATCGTTTATGTACAATAATGATATCACAAAACGAGGATAAAATCAACTGTTTTTATGTCAAATTGACTAAAATTCATATTAAATTTAAAAATAAGACTTCAAATCCGAGTCAATTTAATATATAATGATAACCGTTGAAATTTTTTGACGGGGTGATCTCTTTGAAAGAAAAAGAAATTGCAATTCTCGCCGTTAATGCGCTGAAGAAAAAATATCCCGAGGGGCTTTGTTCTCTGAATGCAGAAAATCCCCTGCAACTGCTCATTGCCACCAGACTTTCGGCGCAATGCACGGATGCAAGGGTCAATCTCGTAACTCCCGAACTGTTTGAGAAATACAAAACGGTTGAGGACTTTGCCGCCGCAGACATCGGCGACATTGAAAATATTATTCACTCATGCGGCTTTTTCAGAGCTAAGGCAAAAGACATTGTCGGCATGTGCCGCAAAATGATTGACGATTTCGCAGGAAAAGTTCCCGCAACTCTCGAGGAGCTGACAAGCCTGCCCGGAGTCGGCAGAAAAACCGCAAATCTTATTATGGGCGATGTTTACGGCAAGCCCGCCGTTGTTGCCGACACTCATCTGATAAGAATATCAAATCTGCTCGGTCTTGTTGC
This sequence comes from Acutalibacteraceae bacterium, assembly GCA_051881575.1. Lineage (GTDB taxonomy): Bacteria > Bacillota > Clostridia > Oscillospirales > Acutalibacteraceae > CAG-177. The sequence goes on from JBJEQD010000160.1 coordinate 6,966, forward strand.
AACCAAAGACCCGCTGAAGGTTGAAATGCGCCTGCGTGAGCTGCTTCCGCCCGAGGAAAGCAACGATTTCTGCCACCGCTGCGTGCTTCACGGCAGGGACACCTGCATTTCGGGCAGACCTAAATGCTCCGAATGCGTAATGAACGGCTTTTGCAGACACTTTGAGAGCCTAAATAAATGATGTCATCAGAAAAATAACGCCGCTGACAATCGCACCTCCGCAGGCTGAAGCGCAAAGGCTCAGCACAAGCCTGAGCTTATTCTTTTTCAGCCTTGCCGCCGGCGGAACACCTGCGCTCTGGGCTATGATTGTTGCCCGCTCTTTTAAATCGCCCTCGCTGACGGCGGAGTATTCGGGCTTTATGAAAAACAGCACCCGCTCAAAGTATTCGCATTGGGTCTGGGTTATCTCGACTACCTGCCTGTTGACGCCCTTTATCACTTTGCTTTCCCCTTTCACGAATGGATTTCTATCTTATTTTTGACATTACGGGGCGGTTTTATTCCGCAGATAAAGGCAAGAGTATTATACGGATTGTATATCCACCTTTTCCACCAAAAATGTGGATAACCGTGTGGAGAAAGTGTATAACTCCGCCTGAAAGCCTTGTTTTTTCTGAGATTTTGATGTGGAAAACCTTTTTTATTCGTTTTTGCAATATACTTTCGGTTGTAGAATCTTTACATTTTGTCGAAAAAAGATGAAACTTTCTCGGTTATAGAAAAGATAAAATTGACATATTATTACAATTTGGAGAATTCAAAATGCAGACAAGTTTAATTCTTTCGGAAGAAAAAAATATGATTATCGCCGATATCCCGTGCTTTGATTTAGCCCGCACGCTCGACTGCGGGCAGGCGTTCCGATGGGAGCAGCGAGAAAACGGGGATTGGCACGGCGTTGCTTTCTCAAAGCCTCTGACTCTGAGACAAACGGAAAACGGAATTGCGTTTATCGGCACGAACAAAGCCGATTTTGAGAGTATCTGGCGTCGGTATTTTGACCTTGACCGTGATTATGACGCTCTCTGCCGCCGCTTCTCAAGCGATTCAAGCCTTAAACGGGCGGTTGAGGAATGCAGCGGAATCCGCCTGCTCCGTCAGGAGCCTTGGGAAGCGCTCTGCTCATTTATTATTTCCCAAAACAACAATATTCCGAGGATAAAAGGCATTATTGACAGACTTTGCCGCCTGCTCGGAGAAAACCTCGGCGGCGATGATTTTGCATTTCCGAGCGCAAAAAGAGTTGCCGAAGCGGGAGTTGACGGGCTTGCTCCGATAAGGGCGGGCTTCCGTGCAAAATACATTATTGACGCCGCCCAAAAGGTTGCGAACGGCGAAATTGATTTTGACAAAATCTATGCTTCGGCGCTTGACGAGGGCAGAGACGAGCTGATAAAGATTAAAGGAGTCGGCGAAAAGGTTGCCCAATGCACCCTGCTCTACGGCTTCGGAAAGGTTGACGCTTTCCCCGTTGATGTGTGGGTCAAGCGCATAATGCAGGAGCTTTATCCCGACGGACTGCCCGAATGTGTAAACGGCGCAAGGGGCATAGCACAGCAGTATCTTTTTCACTGGAGAAGAACAATTGAACAGTAAAAAATGGCATGTACCGGGGATTTCCGATACATGCCATAGTTTTTTTGTTCTTCATATTTTATTTAAGGAAACCTTGAATTATAACTTCTTCGGCTTCTTCCTCGCTCATGCCGAAGGTCATCAGCTTGATAAGCTGATCGTTATTGATTCTGCCGATTGCCGCTTCGTGCACGATCTGAGCGTCTGCCGAATTTGCGGTTATTGCGGGAATTGAGCTGACCGTTGCATCATCCATGATGATTGAATCGCATTGAACATGCGCTCTGCATTCCGCATTGCCGATTGCGTTCGGATGGAAAATCTGCTTCGAGCTGTTTTTGGCAACGGAGCGTGAAATAATCTGAGCCGACGAGCCCTCGCCGTTAAGATTAACCTCAATATCCGAGCGTGCATGCTGACTGCCGTGGGTCAGAAGCCTTTCGGTAACAATCAGCTTTGCGCCCGCCGCAAGGCTCGCCTTTGTGTCTCTGACGGTCGAATCAACACCCTTTATCTGAACCATTTCCATTTCGCAGACGGAATTTTCCTCCTGCTCAACTATCGTTGAGGGGTTGAGAATCCTCTCGCCCTTGCCGTCGCCCTCGCCGTAATGCTTTTCAACATATTTTATTCTTGCGTTTTTGCCGATATGGAAAGTGTGGATTCCGTCATGCTCGCTCGTCTGGTCGCCGCAGTTGTGGATTCCGCAGCCCGCAACGATGAGCACATCAGCGCCCTCGCCGATGTAAAAATCGTTATAAACAAGGTCGTTGATTCCCGCCTCGGTGATGATAACGGGGATATGAACGCTCTCGTTCTTCGTTCCCGGAGCAATGATTATATCAATGCCCGGCTTGTCGGATTTCGGCACAATCTCAATGTTGGCGGTTGAACGCCTTGAAAGACCCTCGCCGTTCTTTCTTATATTATAAGCTCCCTCGGGAATCTCATGGAGATCCGCAATCGATTCGAGAAGCTGACTGTCAATCTTATCCATATTATTTCTCCCCCCTGAAGCCGCAGTTTTCGTTGAATTCTCCCATAAGTCGGGGGAAGATATCCTCCTTGCTGCCCTTGTCTCTTATTTTTCCGTCGGCAATGACAACCATTTCGTCGGCAAGCTGCATAATTCTTTCCTGATGAGAAATAACGATAACGCTCTGATGATTGCCCTTGCTCATCGCCTTGAAGCTCTCAACGAGCATCGAAAAGCTCCAAAGGTCAATGCCTGCCTCGGGTTCGTCAAAAATCGCAAGCCCGAGCTTTCTCGCCATAAGGGTTGCAATTTCAATTCTCTTGGCTTCGCCGCCCGAAAGGGAGTTATCCATCTCACGGTTCAGATAATCCTTTGAGCAAAGGCCGACGCTCGTGAGGTATCCGCAGCATTCGTCAACGGGCAGCTCGCTGCCTGCGGCAAGCGAAAGCAGCCTGCGAACGGTCAGACCCTTGAATCTCGGCGGCTGCTGAAATGCGTAGCCTATGCCGAGCTTGGCTCTTTCCGTAACGGAATAATCCGTTATGTCGGTGCCGTTATAGAAAATTTTACCGGCTGTGGGCTTTTCAATGCCCATAATCAGGCGGGCAAGAGTTGATTTTCCGCCGCCGTTCGGCCCGGTAATGACCGTAAACGCCCCGTCGGGAATCTCAAGCGAAATTCCGTCGATGATTTCAAGGTCGGAGCCGTCAACGGCAACCTTAAATGATACATTTTCAAGCTTTAACATATTTTATCTCCGTTTTTATTGTTTATCTGTCTATTATATACCTTTCGGATATATTTATCAATACATGCGGGGGAATTATCTGCCCCAGAGCTTCCGGTCAAGGCTTCTGAACTGAACCGCTTGGGCGATATGGCTTGAGTCAATCGTTTCACAGCCCTCAAGGTCGGCAACCGTTCTTGCAATTCTCAGAATTTTATCGTATGCCCTTGCCGAAAGGTCAAGCTTTTCAAAAACGCTTTCAAGCAAAGCCATTGCCTGAGCGGTCGGGCGGCAGAATCTGCGGGTCAATGCCGAATCCATTTTTGCGTTGCACGAAACTCCCGTGCCCGCAAGTCTCTCCTGCTGAAGCTTTCTTGCGGCGTTGACTCTCTTTTTGATATCCGCAGAGCATTCCGACGGCATTTTGCTCGAAAGCTTGTCAAAATCAACGGGCGGAACTTCAATGTGAATATCTATTCTGTCAAGCAGAGGCCCCGAAATCCTTGAAAGATAGCGTTTTGCCGCTCCCTCGGGGCAGGTGCATTTGCGCTTCGGGTGGCCGTGGAAGCCGCAGGGGCAGGGATTCATTGCGCAGACTATCATTGCCGAGCAGGGATAAGTCAGCGATGCGCTCGCACGGGATATGGTGATTTTTCCGTCCTCAATCGGCTGACGGAGCACTTCCATTGCGATTCGTGAAAATTCGGGAAGCTCGTCAAGGAACAGAACGCCGTTATGTGCAAGGGATATTTCGCCCGGTCTCGGGATAGCTCCGCCGCCCGAAAGGCCTGCGGGCGAAACCGTATGGTGAGGCGAACGGAACGGGCGTTCTCTGATGAGAGAAACCCCCTCGGGCAATGCTCCCGCTATCGAATAAAGCTCCGTTGTCTGCAAGCTTTCCTCAAAGGTCATGTCGGGAAGTATCGACGGCAGACGCTTGGCAAGCATGCTTTTGCCCGAGCCCGGAGGGCCGACCATGATAACATTATGTCCTCCCGCCGCCGCAATTTCAAGGGCATACCTCGCCTCCTGCTGACCCATGACATCGCTGAAATCGGGCAGGGGCACATGATTAATCAATTCTTCATCGGGGTCAAATTTTACCGGGGATAAGCTCTCCTCGCCTTTCAGAAACCGAATGACCTGACGGACATTCTCAACCGCATATATTTCTATTCCCTCAACAACCGAGCTTTCACGGGCGTTTGAGGCGGGAACGAATACTCTTTTGATTCCGCTTTTCTGCGCCCTGATAACCATGGGCAAAGCTCCGTTGACATGCCGCACAAGGCCGTCAAGCGACAGCTCGCCGACAAAGGCGCAGTCGTCAATATTGCAGTCAAGCTGGCGGCCCGCTTTAAGAATCGCTATCAGAATCGGCAAATCATAAACGGGACCCTCCTTGCGGACATCGGCGGGTGAAAGGTTTATCGTGATTCGGCTCTGCGGAAATTCGTAGCCGCTGTTTTTGATTGCGGAGCGAACTCTGTTGCGGGATTCGTTAACGGCGGTATCGGGCAGACCGACAACATCGATTCTCGGAAGCCCCTGACCGTAATCGACCTCAACGCCGACCATGTAGCTGTCAATGCCGAAAAGACCCATGCTGTTAATTCTTGCAAACACCGAATCACCCCTCTTTTTCCGAAATATAATACCATATAAATTGTCAAAAAACAAGACCGCCCGAAAAAAAGCCAAAGGCATCGGAAATACCGATGCCCTTGACTTTTATAGAAGGATGTATGTATGCCGAAAATTTCCGCTGCGTGGCTTGCGGAACGCCCCGCAGTTTCAAAGATCGGCGGAGGATGTCGTTAATCGTTTTCTTCCGCTTCCTTGATTACTTCGTCGGGAATGGCTTCGCCGTGCTTAACAAGCAGGATGCAGAGAATCGAAGCGGCGAACGCCAAGGGCGCATAGTAGAACAGCGACATATATGTTCCCGAGAACATTCTGACAATGCCGTAAACAATCGGGGAAGCAATCTGAGCCGAGAATGTAGCTGTGTAGTAATAACCTGTAAAGGTTCCAACCTTGTCAAGTCCGCCGATTTCAAGAACGAGCGGCAGGGTGTTAACGGTGATGAACATATTAGCCGCACCGCCGAGAATAAGAACGGGATAAATGAGGATTCTGAGAATTCTCGTAACATCACGGACGCTTCCGCTGACAGCTTCAAGCGCTTCGCCGAAGGTTGACTGCTCTGAAAGCTCCAGAGTTGAAACCGCAACTTTCTTGATTCCGTTGATGATTTCGGGATTTTCAGCGTTAATTACGGCGTCAAAGTCGGCATAAACCGAGCCGTAGCCCGAAAGATCGCCGTTTGCCTCTTTGGCCTTGACATATTCAACATAGGTATCCATAACAAGAGTGTCGCCCTCGCCGAGAGTGATATTATTCTCTTTTGCGGCGTCGGCAAGCTCTGAATTATAGGCGTTGACCTTGTCATTGATTGAAGTGTAGGCATTGTTAACGGTAACATAATTGCCGATTGACATATTCTGTCTGCCGAGCATAACAAGGAAAATCGAGAAGAAAATCACAAAGGCTGAAAGGAAGATTGCAAGGCCTGCAATGATAGTCTTTTTTCTGCCGATTTTCTTGCCCATCTTGCCTGCGGGCAGAGCTGAAATTGCCGCAACAACGGCAAATATAAGCATGATAATGGTTGCCTCGGAGGTTATCATGTGGAGAATCTCCTGGGCAAAAAGTGAGAAGAAGGTGGTAATTGCGTTGCTTCCGCAGAAAAGGAAGAACAGAGCCGCAAGCATGAAAATAAGGCTCTTTCTCTCGCCCTTTGAGAGCTTCTGGGCTTTTCTTGCCGCCTTTTCGGCTTTTTTGGCCTCTTTTTCCGCTTTTCTTCTTGCGTCGGCGTCAAGCTGCTTGTTGACCTCGCCCTGAATGTGGATTCTGCTGTCGGGCTCTTTGACAAACAGCATGATAACGAGCATACCGATTATCATAATTACTGCGCCGATTGCAAAAACATAGGGGAAAGAAACGGTTTCGTCAGCCTTTATCTGCTCTTTTGTCAAACCCGTAAACATGCCGCAAAGAATGATTGCAAGAGTGCCTGCAACCATGCCGATTGCACTGCCGAGACCGCCCATGAGGTTAATAACTGCGTTGCCCTCGCTTCGCAGGCTCGGAGGAGTCAGGTCGGGCATGAGCGCAACAACGGGCGCACGCCACAGCGACATGACGAAAACAAAGAGGATGATAAATACCATCGTAAGGGGCAGACTGCGGGTTTTAAGGAAAACAATGGGAATCAATGCGAACAGAACTGCCGAAATCGGAGCGCCGAAAAGAATGAACGGGCGGCGCTTGCCGAACCTTGAATGACAGCGGTCTGAAAGCTTGCCGAAGGTCGGCTGAAAAATAACGCCGAAGATATTATCGAATGTCATTATGATACCGATAAACAGCGGAACAAGGGTGAAGCCGCCGCCGGCAAGAACAACATCCTCACCCTGCGAAGCCGCAAAGCTTGCGAGGAATGGCATCTTTTCAACAAGCGTGTTGCTCCACGCCGTAACGGTCGGTGAAGCGTTGAGCAGATGATTCAGAATCTTGGTTATGTAGGGGTCGTAGATTGCCCATGCAATCGAAGCGGCAAGAAAACCGAAGCCCGTCAAAGCGGTTCTGCCGTAGTCAAGCTTGCCGTTTTCTTTTGCACAAAAGAAACGATTGTTCATATAATTTTCTCCTTATGAAATTAGCAGGTTCTCTTTTCCGCAATCACTTCCGAGAGAACCGTATAAACATTATAACACTTTTATTTTTTATTTTAAAGACAACATTTTCCACTAAAAACAACCCGTCTTTTTGTTGGAGTTGACGAAAAAACAATTCCGTATCTTAATTTGTTCAGAAAATAATAAAAGCAACCTGTATTACACGATACCGAATCGCCAATACAAGTTGCTTTTTATTATCCTAATAAATCAGTTTCTTTTGGTCTTCGCTTAGAGGCGAAGTACGATAACCCTGTCTTTTTTTGCTTTTTAATCGGGATGTAGTTCTTTTGAACGCTATCGGTTCTGAGTGATTTTATTCAGAACACTTTCCCGATTTTCAGATTTATTCTCATATTTCATCAGTTCATTTATAGGAATGAAGCCGATGAAATCATATTTGATATGAATTTTGCGTATGCGGTGAGTTTTTGCCGTTTTGGATTTGGGCTTATTGCTGAAAGTTACATAGTCTCCGTCATCCGGGTCGGTGCTTGTCGGCTCGTCTGTTTCGGGAGCGTTCGGAATGTCTGCATTTTCAACATATATGCCTTTTATCAATTCATGAAGATTGTATCTTGTGAGTTCACCGTCGTAAATATGCTCCGATATCAGATTGATAAACCTGTCAATATTATACGTGTTTTCTTCCTGAGTTTCAATATTCATCGTCAATTTTTCGACTTTTGCGTTCAGTTCGGATTCCTCACGCTCGTATCTGCCGGTTATGTCTTCGTATCTCTCATCGGTCAGCTTGCCTGTTGCATTATCCTCATAAGCTTTGGCAAAAAGAAAGTCAAGCTCGGTTATTCTTTTCTCTGCTCGTGCAAGCTGTTCTTTCCAAAGCTTCACTTTGGCTTCGCTTTCGACTGCAAGATAGTCATTCATGAATTTGCGGAAGTATTCTTCATGGCAGGCAACATAGGATATCACAAGCGACATATGCTTCCACACAAGGTCTTCAAGAATGCTCGCTCTGATATAGTGAGTTATACATTCTTTCCGGTTGTTATGATGTGTTGAACATTCGTAATAATCATGGATAACTTCGTTTTTAGTCATGTTGCAGAAGTGCATTTTCGCTCCGCAATCGCCGCAATACATCAAACCCGAAAAGATATTTTCCCGATGTTCTCTTTTGGTTCTTCTGTGGCGGTGTTCACGGATTTCTTGAACCTTATCAAATACTTCCTGCGGAATAATAGCTTCGTGAGTATCCGGTGTAATAACCTGGTTTTCAATCGGATTGAATTTTGTTCGCTTATCCCAAATGGAATTTGTATAGGTTTTGAAAGCCGCCGTGCATCCGGTATATTCTCTGCGTTCGAGAATGTTGCGAACAGTCTTATGACTCCATGCATATGGTTCATAACTTATCGGATGATTAATCGGTAAACCTTTTTGATTTTTGTATGCAGTCGGATTCAGAATATGCTCGGCTTCAAGAATCTTAGAAATCTGTCCGGGTCCTCTGCCTTCCATGCAAAGATTGAAAACCTTCTTTACAACCTCAGCGGCTTCGGGATCAACAATCCAATGTTTCGGATTATCGGGGTCTTTGACATATCCGTAAGGAACGATATATGTCAGTGTTTCGCCCCGTTCTCCTTTGGATTTGTTAACCGCTCGTATCTTGCGGCTGGTATCTCTTGCATAAAACTCATTGAACCAATTCTTGATTCCCGCATAGTCATTGTCAATGCTGTTCGGGTCGATGGTGTCTAAATTATCACCTACGGCAATATATCTGACACCGAGAGACGGGAATGTGAAATTGATATACAACCCGACCTCTGCCTGATTTCTTCCGAGACGGCTGAGGTCTTTTGTTATGCAGACAGTTATTTTTCCGGATTCCATATCGGCTAACATTTTCTGAAAACCGGGTCGGTTGAAATTTGTTCCGCTGTAACCGTCATCAACATAGAATACGGGATTGCGGAAATCGTGAGCCTTCGCATAACTTGCAAGCATTTCTTTTTGATTCTGAATGGAATTGGATTCTCCGACAAGAGCATCTTCCTGAGATAAACGGCAATAGAGAGCTGTGGATTTTGCCGATGTCATAAATTTTTCCTCCTTAGTTTCATCGGCATCTGTTATGAGTACGGGATTGGTTAATGAAATATCATCACGAAAACAGGAATCACTCATCAACGGGTTCCTCCGTGTTTTCGTTAAAGTCATGTGCAAGAATGCGTTCAAATTTTTTATGAATTGGTTCATCGCCGTCATATGTTCCGTCAACAATATATGTGACGCTTTTTATCTGCTCCGTTATTTCAAATTCGGGAAGCCAAAATGCAGATATATTTTCAACAATCATTTGACCGTTTTCATCAAAACTGCTGTAATGACTTTTGTGAGGCGGCGACGGAAGCTTTGACTCATCGGGATTTTTGAAATAGTATTCTTCGATTTCGTCCGCTAATTTCAAAGCCTTTTCAAAATTGTCTGCCAACCTCAAACCCTCTTTCCGAAAAAATTGTATCGCGCTAAAGAACAAATGTTCGTATAAATTATATCAATGACCGCACGATTTGTCAATGGCTTTCTTATATTTTATTTAAAATGTTTTTGAAACTAATCTTAAATAATTTTCAATAATCCTTCAAAATACAAAACCAAAATCCGACAGTTGCAAAACCGTACTTTGCTTCTGCCGGATTTTTGTGTTGTTAAGTTTTTGGTTTAGATTGTTTTTTGAACCAACGAGCGATAACCACAGCTTCGGTCAGATATTCTTTATTATCAATAGTTTTCTGTTGATGTGCTTGATATTTTTATGCAATTACATTCTTTGCAAGCAGGGCAAGTGTATATACACTCTCGCCAAAACCTCATTTTCGAATTATGCCGATTTGCAATTCGTTCATAATTTTCCTCGTCGGTTTTACGCCGCTTGTTGGGGATAACCCCAAGCCCCAAAATTGAAATGTTTTGCAAAAATATTTCAAACTGCGCTCCTGCGGAGCTTATACTTTTATAAAAATAGAGATGTTCGTTTTATCACAAGAACGATTGTTTAACCAAATCAAATCATAATTGTGCCCAACTTTTTTGTCAATGATAGAATTGGCAGAAGTTGATTGTTAACAAAAAGTTTACAATCAAATCTTTTAATTTTGGATAGACCAAACCCCGCACAGCAGAAGCCATGCGGGGCTGTAATTTAATCAGAATATGCCTTTAAAAACTGTCTGAACAACAGTTCTGTTTATTCCAAAAAGATTTTTAATAAACGAAACAATAATTTGTAATATTCCTGAATTCACTTTTATTGTCTGTGAATCATATATTTCATTTCCGTTTGAATCACAAATGGGATTTCCGCTTGAATCAACAAGCATTGCATAAACGACACACGAGCCGCTTCCTGTTGCTTGAATATAACAAGAATTGTTATCACTTTCGTCTATGTAGCAATTAATTCCTGTTGCCTCGTCACTGACTCTCCATTGAATTTTTGCTCCTTCCGGAAGATTCTTTGTTTCAGCTTTTATATGAAGAATATCACCATAATTTATTGTTCTTGTTTGGGGATTGTTTTTTATATTGATTCTCGGAGTTGCCGGTGTTACAGTAACTACGCATTTTGCTTCATAACCGCCATCGTCGCTTTTTACCGTTATTGTTGCTGTACCAATCGCTTTAGCCGCTAATTCTCCGTTGCTGCCGACGGTTACGATTGAATTGTTTGATGAAATCCAGGAAACATTTTTATTTGTGGCATTACTCGGATATACAGAAACGTTGAGCATTGAATTCGTTCCTGTTTCTAAA
>JBJEQD010000161.1:0-17749 GCA_051881575.1 Acutalibacteraceae bacterium
AATACGCCGTAATATCAAATTTTCGGCATATTGTGTTCAACTCCCATCACCTTAAAGTGACCGCTTTCGCCGTCACAAAAAATTTCCAATATGTGCCTTGGAAAGGAAAAATGAATAAATGAACAAAACCGTTACCGGCTGCATAGTGACCTATAATAACATTGCAACGATTGACAATGCTCTGGGCTCACTTTTCAAATGCACCGAGGTTCCGTTCCGCCTTTTCGTTGTTGACAACGGCTCAACCGACGGAACGATTGAACATATAGAAAAGAACTATCCTCAGGTTACCGTTATCAGAAACAGCAAAAATATCGGCTTCGGAGCAGGTCATAACACCGTTCTTGATATGCTCGACTCCGACTATCACGCCATCATCAACCCCGATATTATCGTCCGTGACGATGTTATTTCAAAGCTTGTTGATTTTCTTGAAAACAACGGGGATGTCGGGATGGTTTCGCCCGAAATCAGGTTCCCCGACGGCAGGCTTCAGATTCTCGGCAAGCGCAATCCCAGCCCGTTCTTCCTTGCGGCAAGCAGAATGAGGGGCAGCGGCGAGCCGGGCGAAACGCTCCGCAAATATGCCATGCTGGACTGCGACCTTTCAAAGCCCGTTGACATTGAAAACGCCACGGGCTGCTTCATGTTCATCAGAACGAAGCTTTTCAAGGAGCTCGGCGGCTTCGACAAACGCTATTTCATGTATTTTGAAGACTGCGACCTGACCCGTGAGGTCAACCAAAGGAGCAGAACCGTTTATTATCCCGGAGCGACCGTTTACCACGAATGGGGCAGAGAATCCAAAAAGAATTTTAAGCTAAAGCTTATTCAGATCAACTCCATGATGCATTATTTTGCAAAATGGGGCTTGAAATAAGCGGAAACGGAAAATCTATGAAATATTTGAAAAATTTCTATAAATACAGATATCTCCTCTATGAGATTGTCCGTAAAAACATAAAACTGCAATACAGAAACTCCGTTCTCGGCGTTTTCTGGACATTTTTGCAGCCGCTGCTGACAACGCTTGTTCTTGTTATGGTTTTCGGCGGCGTTTTCGGCAACAAGAGCGCATCGATGGTCAACTACCCCATCTACCTGCTCTGCGGCCGTCTGATTTTTGAATTTTACACTCAGTCAACAAAGCGGGCAATGCGCTCGATTCGCAACAGCGCTTCGGTTATCAAAAAGGTTTATGTTCCGAAATACATTTATCCCGTTTCAAATGTTATTTCTACTTTTGTAACCTTCCTGATTTCCCTGCTCGTGCTTGTCTGCTTCATTGTTTATTTCTACTTTTTCTCAGACAAGCAGCCGCACATTACTCCTTATATTTTCCTCTCTCCGATTCCGATTGTTATTCTGCTGATACTTTGCCTCGGAGTCGGTCTGCTGCTCAGCACGCTTGAAGTTTTCTTCAAGGATGTCGAATATCTTTATGAAGTATTCTGCACCCTGCTTTTCTATATCACCCCGATATTCTATCAGGTTGATCAGCTTCATATTGACAGCAAGCTGTTCCGAATGGCTCTGATGGCAAATCCGCTTTATTCAATAACCAACATGTTCAGAAGCTGTGTGCTTTTCGGCGAGATGTTTAACCCGAATTGGCTCTACTATTCGCTCGGCTTCAGCCTGCTGACAGTATTCATCGGGCTGTGGGCATTCTATAAAAACCAGGATAAATTCATCCTTCATATATGAGGAAAGGAAAAGCATATGAGCAAACCGGCTATAGTTGTTGACCATATGAGCATGATGTTCAATCTCAACAAAGAAAAGGTTGACAACATTAAAGAATATGTTATCAAGCTTCTGACAAGGAAGCTTCATTTCACCGAATTCTGGGCTCTTAACGATATAAGCTTTACCGTTGAAAAGGGCGACAGAGTCGGCGTTCTCGGCTTCAACGGAGCGGGCAAATCCACTCTGCTGAAGGTTATTGCAGGAGTTTTGAAGCCCACCAAAGGAACCGTCAAGGTCAACGGCGTTATCGCTCCGATGCTTGAGCTCGGCGCAGGCTTTGACATGAACTATTCCGGCAAGGAAAATATTTTTCTTTACGGCGCAACGATGGGCTATTCAAGAAAATTCATTGAAGAAAAATATGATGAAATCGTTGAATTTTCGGAGCTTAAGGATTTTATCGAGGTTCCCGTCAAAAACTATTCATCGGGAATGAGGGCAAGGCTCGGATTTGCAATTGCAACCGCCGTTGAGCCTGAAATACTGATTCTTGACGAGGTTCTTTCGGTCGGCGACGCAAAATTCAGAAAAAAGAGCGAAGCGAAAATCCGCTCGATGTTTGACAAAGGAATCACCGTTCTTTTCGTTTCCCATTCCGTTGATCAGGTGCTCAACATCTGCAACAAGGCGATAATACTCGACAAGGGCAGAATCATCGCTCAGGGCGGCGCAGAGGAAATCTGCGAGAAATACGGCGACATGGTTAAAGGAAAATAAGAAAGGGCTGATATTATGGTTATAGCGGCAGTATTTGCCGGCGGCATCGGCAGCCGCATGGGCAATTCGGACACTCCGAAACAGTATCTTGAGCTTGGCTCAAAGCCTGTTATTATTCACACAATTGAAAAATTCTTTGTTAATGACAGAATTGACGAAATTCTCGTTCTCTGCCCTCAGGCGTGGGTGGCTCACACTATCGACCTTATCAAAAAGCACATCCCCGAGGGCAAAAAAATCAGCGTTATTCCCGGCGGCTCAACCAGAAACGGAACGCTTGAAAACGCCATTGCTTATATTAACGAAAACTGCGAAACGGACGAAAACACCGTCATTGTTACCCATGACGCAGTCAGACCGTTCGTTACTCACAGAATAATTGAAGAAAATGTTGAAGCGGCGCTCAAATACGGCGCATGCGACACGGTTATCCCCGCAACCGACACGATTGTTGAGAGCGAAAGCGGAAAAATGATAACCTCAATCCCCGACAGAAAAAAGATGTTTCAGGGTCAGACTCCGCAGTCGTTCCGCCTTAAAGAGCTTGAAAGAGTGCTTTCGAGCCTTACGGAAAACGAAAAGGCAATTCTGACCGACGCCTGCAAAATCTTTTCGATAAAGAACAAAGATGTTTACATGGTGGAGGGCGAGGTATTCAATATCAAAATCACCTATCCTTATGATATGAAGGTTGCCCGCACCCTCCTGAAAGGCAAGGATTCCGATGATTAATGCAGTTTACAGACTTGTTGCTCCCGGAATGATTGATGTTGCATGTACCGAGCCTGATATCAAAAACAGCGTCATTCTGCGCCCTGTTTATCTCTCGATTTGCAAGGCGGATCAGCGCTATTATCTCGGCAACCGAAGCCGTGAAGCGTTAAAAGCAAAGCTCCCCATGGCTCTGATTCACGAGTGCGTTGCAAAGGTTGTTTTTGACCCGACAGGGAACTTCAAGCCCGGCGAAATCGTTGTTCCCGTTCCGAACATTCCGACAGAGCATGACGATGTTATAGCCGAAAACTATCTTCCGTCGAGTCATTTCTGTTCAAGCGGCTATGACGGATTTTTGAGAGATTATATCGACATGCCGCCTGACAGGCTCGTCAGAGTTCCGCAGGGGCTTAACCTCAAAATTGCTTCTTTTACCGAGCTTATCAGCGTTGCCGTTCATGCGGTTGGCAGATTTGAAAAGTTTTCACATTCAAGAAAAGATTCAATCGGCATCTGGGGCGACGGCAATCTCGGATTTATCACCGCCTTGATTGTCAAAGCTCTTTATCCCGAAACGAAGCTTTATGTTTTCGGAACGGTCTATGAAAAATTGGCTTATTTTGCTTTTGCCGACGGAGTTTATCATGTTGACCACTCCCCAGAGGATTTGAAGATTGACCACGCCTTTGAGTGCGTCGGCGGCGAGGGCTCACGCTTTGCAATTGCTCAGATTATCAATATGATTAACCCCGAGGGAACAATTTCCTTAATGGGCGTGAGCGAAAGATTCGTTGATATCAACACAAGGCTCGTGCTTGAAAAAGGACTGCGCCTGTTCGGCTCAAGCCGCAGCGGAATTGACGATTTCAAGCGCACAATGGAGCTGCTTGAACAGCATCCCAAAATCGCCGCTTATCTTGAAAACATCATCGGCGGAGTTGTTGAAATCAAAAGCCTTGCCGATGTTCACGCCGCTTTTGCACAGGATATCAGCCGCCATTTCGGCAAAACCGTTCTCAAATGGGAGAAGTAATATATTAAGGATTATAATATATGGAAATATCTGTCGTTGTTCCCGCTTATAACAGCGAAAATTTTATAGCCGAAACTCTTGACTGCCTGCTGAACCAAACGCTGAAAGATATTCAGATTATCGTTGTTAACGACGGTTCAACCGACGGCACGGGCGCAATTATTGACTCCTACGCCGCAAAGCACGGCAATATTCTGCCGCTTTATCAGGAAAATGCGGGAGTATCGGCAGCAAGGAACAACGGAATCGAGCATGCCGAGGGCAAATATATAATGTTCCTTGACAGCGACGATCTGCTCAGCAAAGACGCTCTTGAAAAAATCAGAGACGCCCTTGAAAGGAATCAGGCAGACATTGCGATTTGCAGAATCGAACGCTTCGGCTTCGGCGGCAGAGAAACCAACCCCATCGTTGATTCTCTTGCAAAAGAACCTGTCATTGATTGCTTTGATAAGCGGCTTATCCGCAATTATCTTGTCGGCAACAAGTGCTACCGCACCGATATGATAAAGGGCGGCAAGGTTCGATTCCCTGCTCTCAAATACAGCGAAGACGGCGCATTTTTCATGCAGGTTCTCTTTGCCGCAAGGCCGAGAATTACGGGCGTTTACGGCGCTGTAATGAAATACAGAAGCCACTCTCCGAAAGAGGGGCTTTCCGTCACTCAGCGCATCAGCCTTGACCTCGTCAAGGACTTTTCCGCCTCAATGGATATGATTTATAACGCCGCTCTAAGCTCGATTGACGGCTATTGCAAAGACCCCGGCGATTATCTTCAGGAGCTTCTGCTCAAAAGCTGTTTTGCGATGATTAACGAATTCTACCGCATGGCGTGGAGCGCAGACGATGAAACCCTTGCTTTTATCGGCAGAAAATACTGCGAATGGCAGTCAAAAATGACCGAGGACTCGATGAAAAAATGCAGAGAAGCCGTTAAGGATATCGGAGAACCCGTTTTCAGCAAAAAAGAAATTGCCGCTTCTCCGTTTATCAGCGTTATTTCAAAAGCCCCGTCGGATGAATTTGTTAAATCGCTTTACGCTCAGTCCATGCCGTATTTTGAACTGATAACCTCGGATTCAAAGGTTGAAAGGCAAGAAAATGTTATTTTTCTGCCCGAAAAAGGCTTCAAAAAAGCCGCAAGGTCTGCGGCAAAGGGAAAGCTCGTTATTACTCTCGGCGGCAAGAAGCCGCTTGACCGCAGGTTTTTGAAAATAGCATCCCTGCTCAAACGCTCCCCGAATTTCGGATTTTTCCCCGATTTTCTCATAAAAATCGGAGCACTTCTGCTCCCCAAAATCAAATCGTTACTGAGCAAATAATTTTTACGGGTGTTTAACTTGAAAAAGTTTTTTTATTCGCTTTATGCCCTGTTTTTCAATCTCAGCCGCATATTTCCCGTTAAGAAGAACAGAATTGCCTTCGTTGCTCCTCATAACGGCGGAAACGGCGATTCTCTGAGCGCCTTACGCTCCTATGTTGAAGAAAAGGGCGGCTTTGAAACCGTTACAATTTCAACGCAAGATTTAAGGCTCGACTTTTCGGGCGTTAAAGCTTTTATGATATCCTGCCTTAAAGCGGCGGGATTTTTCACTTTGAAAGCAAAGGCACTTGCAACCTCAAAATATGTTTTTCTCAACGATAACTTTATGCCCATGGCTTCTCTGAATTTCAGCCCCGAGGCTGTTGTCACTCAGCTTTGGCACGCCGAAGGAGCGTTCAAAAAGTTTGGTTTATCCCTGCCGCTCAGCTCTGATATCGCCGAAAGAGAAAGAAAAAACGGTCAAAAGCTTTCATATGTCGTCTGCTCCTCAAAGAATATTGCGCCCGTATATGCGGAAGCGTTCGGCGTTAGCGAAGAAAAAGTTCTTCCGCTCGGCGCACCGAGAATCGACTCTTTGATGAAAAAAAGCGATATTTCCGCCATGCGAGAAAGCTTTGACAGCCTGCATCCCGAATGCAAAGGCAAAAAGCTTGTGCTTTACGCTCCGACCTTCCGTGACGATGCCAAGGCAGACTCAAGGCTTGTTGATATGATTGATATAAACGCCTTTAACAACAAGCTCGGCGGCGAATACGCTTTGCTGACAAAGCTTCATCCGCAGATTCACTCCGACCGCACGGTTCCCGGCGTTGATGTCACGGGCAGCAATATAACGGAGCTTGCCCTGATATGCGACATTCTTATTACGGATTATTCGTCGGTCTGCATGGATTTTGCCCTGCTCTCAAAGCCCTGCATATTCTTTGCGTTTGACCTTGAAGAATACCAAAAAGAGCGTTCTTTCTATTATGACTATAAATCCTATGTTCCCGGCACGGTTGCCGAAAGCTTTGCCGAGGTTATTGATGCGATAAAAAATCCCCGAAGCGACGAGGAAAAACTGCGCCGATTCAGGGAATTCAATTTTGACTATATTGACAGCGACAATACACGCAGGGTGTTTGAAAGAATCATTTCATCCAATCCCTGATAATCGCCGCCGCTCTTTCAGCGGCGTGACCGTCGCAAGCTGACATCTGCTCGTTTCTGAATTTTTCGATTTTGGAAACGGGCGGATTTTTTTCGGCATTTCTGACAGCATCTATCAGAATTTTGCCGCTTGTCACCATCTCGCCCGGTAAATCCTCGGGAAAGCTGAGATAAAAGCCTCTCTCATATTCACGGTAATCGGGGCAGTAGAACACCGTCGGCACATTGAGCAGGCAGGCGTCATAGATAACCGAAGAATAGTCGGTTATCAGAACGCTGCATGCCGCAATCAGTTCAAGCGTTGACTGCTCGGAAAGGTCAATAATATTCTTATATTCGCCGCCGCAGAGCCTGTAATTCATTATCGGGTGCCGTCTGATAACGAACACCTCGTCGTCGGCAAGCCCGGCGCTGAGCGTTGCCCAATCGATTGCGGGGTCATATTCAACATTGTTTCCGTCTTTTTCACGAAAGGTCGGGCAGTAAAGATAAATGCGTTTCCCTTTAAGCTGGGGGCATTTTTCAAGAATACTGTTTTTAAGCCCGTCTGCACCGTTCAGGATTTTATCCGTTCTCGGCAGACCGATGGGCAGGCAAATATCCTCGCTGATTCCGAAAGCACCCGCATAGAATTTTCGGCAGCCCTCGCCCGTTACGGCAACGGCGGAATACTGCGAATGGGTGGCTCTCTCCTCGGCAGGCGTGAGCCTTGACGGTGCGTCAAGCCCGAATTTTTTGAAAGCTCCGCAGGCGTGCCAAATCTGAAAAAGCTTCTGACCCTCTCTGAGCTTCACCGCCCTCATATAGCGAACATAGTCATCGGTCACGATAACACGGCTTGTCAGCAGGTAATAATAAGCAAGCGGTTTAAGCTTAATCGAATGCGGGAGCATGTGGGCAAAAACAATCTTTTTGCCCTCGTAAGCGTCATAAACCGCCTTTGCGTTGTCAAGCAGTCTGCCGTCGGCTCTTATCGTGTAAAACAGAACAACATCCCGAAGCGGCAGGCGGCGGCAGACGGCGCACCAAAGCCTGTTAAGAAATTCAAGAATCCGTCTGCGGGTTTTAACGCCTATCAGTTTTTTAAGAATATTTTTCATATTAATCTCCGATTTCGAATAAAAATGCCTATTTTTCAAAACCTATTTTAATATAATCCGAGTCGGTTTACAATAGCGAATTTATTTTATCTCGCCAAATTAACGGATTTCAAAAAAAATCCGAATTTTTTGAAAAAATCTTCATAAAAATGTTGACTTTTTCAATCAATTGTGTATAATATATATCCGTAGCCCACATGCGAGTTACATTGGGGAATAGTGTAACGGTAGCACGACAGACTCTGACTCTGTTTGTTGGGGTTCGAATCCCTATTCCCCAGCCATGAAAAAGACGATTGCGAAAGCAATCGTCTTTTTCAATGAAATCCACCTTTCAGGTGGGTGAAATATTGCTTCGCAATGTGAAATACGCCTGCGGCGTGTGAAATCGCTGCGGCGATGGATGGATTTTATTTCACTTTCTGCGTAAGCAGAAAATATCATAATCCGTAAGGATTATTTCATATTGCGTCAGCAATATCTCATTAAATCAGCTTTTGCGGAGCAATATTTAACGAACCGCCGTGAAAGGAACAAAATAAACTTTAATAAAATTCAAGCGTCGGATTCATCGAGTGAACCGACGCTTTTGTTTTTTAATGTTAATCCGCTTGTTTTTTGCAAAGCTTTCCGAGATAATCCGTCACTTTGTCTCCTGCCTTTGCCGCCGCCGTGTCTTTGCCGCTCAGAACGAAAAGCATAATCAGCAAAGCCGAGGTTGAAGTGAAAATGATATCTCTGCCCATGGTCAGCAAAACTGCTTCAAAAACGGCAGGAATAATGTATCCGACTGCTTCTGCATAGTTTTTGACTTTGACAGAATAAACCGCAAGAGCAATCAATGCCGCCATAATCAGAAGCGCAGGAATCGAATAAGCAAGCAGCCACTTGTTAAACTGCCAAACCGCCGTGAATCTGCGGACATAAAAAGCATAAACAGTTAAAGCAAGCATGATTAAAGCCGAAATCGCAAAAACAATCTTTCTCCTTTTATCTGCCTTGCCGATTTTCGGAGAGAATGCAACAACCGCTGCGCCGAGAGCGGCAGGCAAGCAGGCAACGGCGGCATAATCAAAGAAAACTGCAATACATTCGGCAAGAATTGCGCATAAAAGAATCCATTCGGGATTTGCCGAAAGAATAATAATAACCGCCGCAAAGCCGAGAGAAATCAGAAGTTCAACCGAAACAATGGTTTTACCCAGAGGAGCAAGCATGATAAACAGAAGCAGAAGCACGCCCGTAACTCCCTGCCCCGAAAGAAGCCTTTCGCATTTTCCGAAAGATCCGAAGCTTATCATTGCAGAAACGGCAACGCTTGCAAAAAGGACTGCGGCAATCTGCAAAAAGCCCAGACGGCCTCTTGTTCCGATTCCGAAAAAGCTTTTGGCGCACACGGCGGCAAAAACAATCACCGCCGCCGCAAGTATGCTTTTTAGATTTGAATTATTCTTTGTCTGCATTTTACTTTTGCTCCTCCAAATCAATAAATGTCGGGTTGTAGCAATCCGAAGAATAAAGAGCGGCGCCCTGATTCCTGCCGTACCAAACAACCTCACAGGCATATTCGTAAAGACTGCCGCAGGGCTTGCCGTCCTCAACGGTTATTCGGTTTTTTGCCTTTTTCAGCGGCTCACGGCTGCCGTTATATATGCTTTTGAAATAATGAAAAAAGTCGTAATCCGAATAAATTTCATGCTTTTCGGCTTTTCCGACCCGTTTGAGAATTGAGCGCTGATAATCAAACAGCGCAGATATTTCTTCGCTTCTCCCGAACCTTTCTCCGACAAAATTTTCAAGCTCGTCATAGATTTCGTCGGCTCTTTCAAGGCTTTTGAGAAAATAAATTTCATCAAACTGCCAGCAGATATCCCCAAGCGGTTCGCAGACTGCCGCCCACGAATTATTGCCCTCGGACATGCCCTTTGCAAGCCTCTCAAGCAGGGAATAAACGCTGCCGCACGCCGTTTCTTTATCTGACTTTGAGTATTCGGCAATTGCGGAGTAAATATCGTAATACGAAACGCCCTTTTCGTTTCTCAGATAAATTGCAACCGCCCTGAAAAAACCGATATTGTGAAATGCCTGAACAAGGCAGGAAAACACAACGCAGAAAATCCAATCCTCACGGCTCAGGGAATCAGTCTTAACCACCGTCGTGTTGAACTCGGCGGCGTCGTTATCGGGAGGGCTGCAATGCGCCTGAGCAAACGGCGTTCTGACGGTTTCAATCCCGAATTTTTTAACAAATTCTCTTGAACCCATTTCCGAATTCGGCAAAAGGTCGCAGGTGTAAACCTGAATCGCCTTGTGCTGACCGTATTCAATCAGGGAGCACAGCCCTTCGCAGAAGCTCTCCTTTGTTTCGCCGGGCAGGCCGAGAATCAGCTCGGACGAGGTTGAAATTCCGCATCGGCTGTATTCATTCATAAGCTCCTTGAAGTGCTCCAGCGAAATGTTTTTTCTGCCGATATTTTCAAGCACCTTTGGCGAAAGACTCTGAAACGAGAGCGTCTGAGCCTTGTCAAGCCCGTATTCGTTGAATCTCATGCAGATTTTTTTAACGAATTCGGTTCTGTTTTTCGTAAAGCAAACTCTGAAGTTCTTGGGATATCCCGTTTTTTTCTTCAGCTGAATTATATATTCGGCAATTTCCTCGTCACGGTCAAAAAGCCCGAAATTGCCGTCGGCGCAGTAAACATATTCAATTTTACGCTCGGCAATCCAATCCATTTCCGCTTTGATTCTTTCTATGGGGAACAAACGGACTCTGCTCCCGAGCGCTCCCCAATCGCAGAAAGCGCAATGAAACGGGCAGCCTCTGTTTGTTTCAAGAATTGCGGAAAAATTCGTTTTGCCGTCAACTATGGAATCAAAAACACCGCTGAGATAGGGCGACGGATATTCGCTGAGGCAGAACGCCTCGCTCTCGGTTTTAACAAATCCGTTTTCCCCTCTGAAAGCAATGTTCGGAATGTCTCCGAGACTTTCACCCGAAAGCAGAGCAAGCACGATTCTTCTGAAAGCTTCTTCGCCCTCACGGTAAATGATGATATCGGCTTCAGGGCATTCCTCAAAGGTTTCAAAATCTCTGAGGACATTGTGCCCGCCGAAAACAAGCGTTGCGTTCGGATAAACCCTTTTGACCTCACGGGCAAGCGCTTTGTTATATTCATAATTCCAGACTGAGCATGAAAATGCAACAATAAACGGGTCTTTTATTTTTTCGATTACCGCCCGAACAGGCTCATGGGTATAAATGAATCCCTCAAGGCGGCATTCGGATTTGATTTTCTCATCGGCAAAAGCATAGGCGGCAATGCAGCCTGCGGCATAGGGAATATAGACGGAGCGAATCTCATTGCCGTAAACATTGTTTGCCTGAACAAACCAGATTTTTTTTATTTCGCTCCCCCCTGTTTCATTCAACGCCTTTATCATGGCGGCGTTGAAGCGAATCATTTATAAAAAAACGCTGCCAAATCGCAAATAAAATTGACTAAATAGGCAAAGTGTGATAATATACTGATAGTTTTAAGATCGGAAGTGAATGATTATGCTTAATATTCTCGTAACCGGCGGCGCAGGCTACATCGGCTCAACGCTTGTTCCTCTGCTTTTATCAAAAGGCTGCCGGGTAACGGTTCTCGATAACTTTTTCTACGGTCAGAATCCTCTGCTGGAATGCTGCGCCAATCCGAACTTTACGATAATCAACGCCGACGCACGAAATGAAAGCGCCGTCAGAGAAGCGATGAAAGGCAAGGACTATATTATTCCTCTTGCGGCTCTTGCAGGCTTCCCGATTTGCGAC
Organism: Acutalibacteraceae bacterium; assembly: GCA_051881575.1. GTDB lineage: Bacteria > Bacillota > Clostridia > Oscillospirales > Acutalibacteraceae > CAG-177. The sequence continues at coordinate 11,601 of JBJEQD010000161.1, forward strand.
AAAGAGGCTTGCTCCGCTTATTCGATAAACCTTGACGCCGTTAAAATGATTCTGAGGCTCAGAGAAAAGGGACAAAGAATTATTTTCCCCTGCACAAACAGCGGCTACGGGCTCGGAGAGGGCGAAAAATTCTGCACCGAAGAATCTCCGATTAAACCCATATCGATTTACGGAAAAAGCAAGGTTGAGGCGGAGGCCGCCGTGCTCAGCGAGAGCGGAACGACCGCTTTCAGATTTGCAACTCTTTTCGGCGCTTCGCCGAGAATGAGAACAGACCTGCTCGTCAACGATTTTGTTTACAGAGCCGTGTTTGACAGAACTCTCATCGTTTTTGAGGGCAGCTTTAAGAGAAACTACCTGCATGTCCGTGACGCTGCGGGAGCGTTTTGGTTTGCAATCGAAAACTTTGAAAAAATGGAGGGCGGAACTCACAACTGCGGACTTTCCGACTCCAATCTCTCAAAAATAGAGCTTTGCGAAAAAATCAAAAATATTCTGCCGAAATTTGTCTACATTGAAGCGCCCGTCGGTCAGGACCCTGACAAACGAAACTATATTGTTTCAAACGAAAAGCTTGAATCGCTCGGCTGGAGGCCGTCATATTCGCTTGACGACGGAATAAAAGAGCTTGTCAAGGCTTATCAGATAATCAAAAACAATAAATATTCAAATATATAATATCATGCAAACCGCCGTTCAAACGGCGGTTTTCTTGTTTTATACCGACCAGGTTGTCTGAATGCTTGACGCATAGGCAAGCCAGACCGCCGCAAGGGCAAGCCCTCTGCCCCCGCTGAATAATTCTTTGAGCTGTTGCATTGTTTTCGCAAACGGCTCGTCTTTCATGTAGAACATATAATACATCAATCCGAACTGCGTCATAACTCCCGCCTGAATCCAACGGGTCCAGTCGGTTGAAACGATGCAGCAAACGGGAATAAACAGAACCGAAAGCATAAAGCAGACATAAATGAATTTTCTGCCCGCAGTTTCCGAATTTTTGATGCACATAATCCAAACAACCCAAAAAGCCGCAATCATAAAGAGGGTTATGGCTAAAACAGATTGGGCGCCCTCTGAGCTGACTCCGAACATGAATACAATCTGCGGGAGAATTTTAATCAGCTCAAGCGGGGTGAAATCCGTAAACTGAAGCTCGGCTTCACCCTGACCGTTTCCGAAGAAATAGAAATCAAAGTAACGAATATTTTTATAATCGAACTTCATGCCGCTTCTCTGCTCCATTGACTGCCAGATTTCGTCAAAGGTCATGTTCATCGTTTTGGAGCCGTAGAACACGCAGAACACTCCTGCGGCAACAGAAAGAGCGACGGTCAATGCAAAAACTGCGCTGTCTGTTCCCTTTCTCTTCTGAGTTGCCGCCGTATAAAGAGTTACGAGAGCAATTATCGGGAAAAATGAAATGGCGAACGAATAGTTGACAAAGATTCCCGCAACGCTGAGGGCGGGTATCAGCCAGCGAAGATATTTGTTCGGAGCGAACACAACCGCAAGCATTGCGGCGATATACATATAGATATCGAGCATTCCGAAAAACTTCGAGAAACCGTAGAGAGTGAACGAGCCCGAAACGAAAAACAGCGTTACAACCAAAAGGCAGGGTCTCAGCTCATCGCTTGCGGATTTAATAACTTTGCCGATAATCAGCGCAGTTGCAAGCAATGTCAGAAACAAAACAACAACCGCAAAGCCGTGAATCCACGCCTCGGTCGGCTTATCGGTCAGCAGGCTGACAATTGAGCCGACAAGAAGCCTTGAGGTTTTGCCCATGGAAAAATCAACAAGATAATAGCTGTAAAAATCAAGCAACATATTTTTAATCTCATTCAGGTTCATCAGCGCCTGAATGCAGAGCAAAACGAAAATGCCGAGTTCATATTTACAGCACGAAATGAATTTTGAAGCTTTTGTTTTCAAAATCCGTCCCCCTTATCATCAATTATCAGCCGAAAGCGGCAATAAATATTTATATTTATATAAACTATAACACTAAAATCCCGCCTTGTCAACTGCAAGGCGGGACTGCTTTTTCTTTATATCAAAACCTTTGAGAGGAAATCCTTGAGCCTCGGATTCTTCGGATTTGCGAAGAACTCGGCGGGAGTATTTTCCTCCATGATGACTCCCTCGTCCATGAACACAACCCTTGTGCCGACTTCCTTTGCGAAGCCCATTTCGTGAGTGACGACAACCATTGTCATTCCCGAGCGTGCAAGTTCCTTTATTACTTCAAGAACTTCGCCGACCATTTCGGGGTCAAGCGCTGAGGTAGGCTCGTCGAAAAGAATAACATCCGGATTCATTGCAAGCGAACGGACTATGGCAACACGCTGTTTCTGACCGCCCGAAAGCGTTGACGGATAGGCATCCGCCTTATCTTCAAGACCGATTCTTGCAAGAAGCTTCATTGCATTCTCTTTTTCGGTCTTTTTGATTTCGTCCTTTGCTCTGACGGGCTGTTTATCTTTTGAAAATATATTATGAATTATCGCCTTTCTTCTGTCTGAAAGAGCGCAAAGAACGGGAGAAAGCATAATATTCTGAATAACCGTCTTGTTGTTAAACAGATTGAAATGCTGAAACACCATTCCCATTCTGCGGCGGTGGATGTTAATATCAACCTTGGGATCAGCAATATCAACGCCGTTAAAGATTATCTGACCGCTTGTAGGGTCTTCCATGCAATTAAGGCAGCGAAGAAAGGTTGATTTGCCTGAACCGGAGGGACCGATAACAACAACGACATCGCCCTTGTTTATTTTGATGTTAATGCCCTTGAGGACTTCGTTTTTGCCGAAGCTCTTTTTCAGGTCAATTACGTCTATCACTCTTCTTCAGGCTCCTTTCCATAAATTTAATAAGCAATGTGATAAGGCAGACAATAACTATATAAATAACAGCCATTGCAAGATACGGAACCATGAACTCATAGCTGTTTGAACCGATATAGTTGAAAGCAACATAAAGGTCTGCCGCACCGATAAACGAAACGATTGATGTTTCTTTTATCAAAACGATAAATTCATTGCCGAGCGTCGGAAGGATGTTCTTGACCGCCTGAGGAATAACAATTTTCATCATCGTTGTTGAAAAGCTCAGACCGACCGAGCGTCCGCCCTCCATCTGGCCGTAATCAACCGACTGAATGCCGCTTCGCATTATTTCGGATATATATGCACCGCTGTTAAGACCGAAAACAGCCATTGCAACGCTTACCGACGGCAAATTAATTCCCATAAGAGGAAGAGCAACATAATAGAACAGAAGGAGCTGAACAACCATCGGCGTGCCCCTGAAAAATCCGACATAAACGGAGCAGATTGAGTTGAGCACTCTCGGTAAAACCTTATATTTAGGCACAACTCTGACTGTTGCAATCAATGTGCCGATTAAAATGCCTATAATCAGACCGGCAACTGCAATTTTAAGCGTGTTTTCAAGGCCTTCAAGAACCTTGACATAGCCTTTGTAATCAATCAGTATTTCTAAAAATTTGTCTATTTTCGCTTGAAAATTCATTGGCAAAATCCCTTTTGACGCAGTAACCTCACCGTGAAAGGTGAGGTTACGGGTCTGTATTATTAATTAGTTATTTGTGTTACTGAACTGCGTTGATAGCTTCTGTGATGCAATCTGCGGGAGCAGAGTCAATTATAACATAATTTACGCCGCCGTTGATAAGATCCTGAACTGCAAGTGAGCCGTTCTTGTAGCCAACGCATTCTGTTGCAAAACCTGTGAATCCCCAATCTTCGTCGCCCTCAACATAGAACTGACCGGTTGTGCCGTTCTGAACGCCGATCTTTGTTGACTTATCATAAGTATTAAGGATTGCTTCAACCGAGGCTGCATCGGTGCATGCATCAAATGTTGTGTCGCTGCCCTTTACGATAATTCTCTGAGAAGCTTCATAGTATGAATCCGAGAAAGTAACATACTCTTCTCTGTCGGGCTTGATTGTAAGACCGGCCATTGCGATGTCGCACTTCTGCTGACCGACGGAAAGGCAAACGGAATCAAAGTCCATGTTGCTGATAACAAGCTCTTTGCCGAGTTTCTTTGCAAGAAGATCGGCAATTTCCATGTCGATGCCGTAGTAATCTTCGCCAACCGTGTATTCAAAAGGCTCAAATGCGGCGTTTGTTGCAACAACAAGCTGATCCTTTGAAGAGTCAAGAGCCGCAGATTTAACTGCTGTGGGTGTGCCGTCGCCGAAATACTTATTGCAGATTTCGTCGAATGTGCCGTCTGCTTTGATTTCAGCGATAAAGCTGTTAACCGATGCAAGAAGCTCAGGCTGAGTTTTGTCAACACCGAAAGCATATTCTTCATGAGTGAGATCAATGTTGATAACCTTAACTGCCTTGGTATCAGCTGCGGGAGCAGCAGTTGTTGTGTCGCCGTCTGTCTCTTTGCCGCCGCAAGCGAAAAGAAGGGTTGCCGAAAGAACAACAGCCATTACGACAGCAAGAATTTTTACAAATTTTTTCATTGCTTTTTTGCCTCCAATTTTTTTGATAGCGATATTATACCACCATATTTGCGAATTGTAAAGAATAATTTGTATTTTATTACATTAATGCCTTTATATATCCGAAAATAGAGAATATTTATACAATTTCAACAAAAGAATTGATTGTTTTGATGAAATCCGGCGGAAGCGGAGCTTCAAGCTCCATGCTCATGCCGCTGACGGGGTGAACAAAACTGCATCTGCGGCAATGCAAAAGCTGGTGACCGATTTCCGTCATGAAAGAGCCGTACATTCCGTCGCCTGCCAGCGGATGACCCGAATAAGCCATATGAACCCTTATCTGGTGAGTTCTTCCCGTTTGGAGATGAAGCCGCACAAGTGTTGCGCCCTCAAACCGTCTTTCGCATTTCCAATCGGTCACGGCGGGCTCAACGCCTTTTTCGTATGAACACGCTCTGAGCGTTTTCATCGGGTCGGGGCGGTAAATAGGAACATCGATTCTCCCCTCGCCCGAAAGCTCGCCCTGAACAAGAGCACAGTATTCTTTTTTTATTTTCCCCGAAAGCTTGCACGCCGAAAGCGGATTCAATGCGCAGACAACAAGCCCCGAAGTGCCCTTATCGAGCCTGCCTATCGCCCTGAAAGCGGCGCATTTTCCTTTTTCGGCAAGATAAGCGGCAACGGCGTTTGCAAGCGTGTCGCCCTGATGATTGTGGGTCGGGTGCATTGCCATAAAGGGCGATTTGTTGATAACGAGAATATCGTCATCTTCATAAACGATGTCAATATCTGCGCTCATCGCCTGAGGCGAAGCACAGTCGTCGGGAATCGAAACATTGATTATATCGCCGCTTTTTATTCGGTCAATCGTTCTCGCCGTTTCTCCGTTGCACAGCAGAGAATATTTGACCTTGTGCATGAGCCTTGCGGAAAATCCGCAATGACCTCTGAGAAAATGAACAAGCTTTGCGCCGTCATATTCCGGAATTACCTTATATTCTAAATTTCTCGGCATCATTATCCTCCGAAAATCCGTTTTTCTCAGTATATCACACTTTTCATAAAATGTATACTTATTTATCCAAGAGCATACCGCACTCAGAATGAACGGTTCGGAAATCGTTTGATGCAAATTGGGGGTTGACGAGTTTTTTCTTTGTAGGTGACGATGCCCACATCGTCCCAAATGCGGGATAATTATGTTTTGCCGTATTCACGGTAGGGCGGGGGCTTGCTCCCGCCGTTTTGAAATTTTGAAATATACAGATTATTCGCCTGAGGCGAATTGGTTCGTCGGGGACGCCGAACCCTACGGATTTTCCGTAAGCCGTGCATATTTTTCGGAACGCTGAGGACAGCGTTCCCTACTAAAAATCGTTATATATCAACAGCTTTGCGTAACCAAACGACGGGAGAACACAGTTCTCCCCTACGGTGTTACCATTGATTATTTGCTGTTTTTTCGGAATGGCTGAATTATTCAGATTAAATAATCGGTTCAGTAGGGAACACCGTCCTCGGCGTTCCGATTTGCCTCAGGCAAATAATGAAATATTATTCTTTGGGACGATGCCCACATCGTCCCAAATGCGGGATAATTATGTTTTGCCGTATTCACGGTAGGGCGGGGGCTTGCTCCCGCCGTTTTGAAATT
>JBJEQD010000162.1:0-17651 GCA_051881575.1 Acutalibacteraceae bacterium
TATGTCAAAGAGAAAAATGCCCGAATGTGCATGAGATATTGTATTTCAGACATATTCCATTGCTGTTAATAAAACTATAAATATTATTAACTTGACTTTTATATATTGAGTGGTGTATAATAGGTTATTAATTGTATAGTGGAGATATTATAACAACAGAACGGAGGCGGAAAATATGTCCACCATTGAATCCCATGTCCCGGAAAGAGACATTAAAAAATTATGCGAGCAGATTCTTAAATATAACTATATAGATCCTGCGGATTTTGAACGCTACAATGTTAAAAGAGGTCTTAGAAACGCCGACGGAACAGGCGTTATGGCAGGCATCACCGGCATCTGCACCGTTGACGGATATTATATCGACGACGGCGAAAGAGTTCCCAGAGACGGTCATCTGCTGTTCAGAGGCGTCAACATGGAGGATATCGTCAATGCCTGCATCGCCGAGGACAGATTCGGCTTTGAGGAGGTCGCCTATCTTCTTCTTTTCGGCTCTCTGCCGACCAAGGAGGAGCTTGACGATTTCTGCAACCTGCTTTCATACTGCCGTGAGCTGCCCGACGATTTCATTGAGGATATGATTATGAAGGCTCCCTCGCCCAATATTATGAATAAGATATCCCGCTCAATCCTTGCTCTTTATTCTTATGACGAAAATCCCGACGACACATCAATTGAAAATGTGCTTCGTCAATGTATTCATCTTATAGCACAGGTTCCGACGATTATCGTTTATGCCTATCAGGTTAAGCGCAGACACTATTACCGCAAGAGCATGTATATTCATCAGATGAAGCCTGAGCACAGAACGGCTCAGACCGTTCTTCGTTCGCTCAGAGCGGATAAAGCTTTCACCGACAGAGAGGCAAAGCTGCTTGATATCTGCCTTATGGTTCATGCGGAGCACGGCGGCGGAAACAACTCCACATTTGCAACAAGGGTTCTGACCTCGAGCGGAACAGACACCTACGCCGCAATGGCGGCAGGCGTCGGCGCTCTCAAAGGCCCGAAGCACGGCGGCGCAAATATCAAGGTTTCCGAAATGGTTGATTTCATCAAAGAGGGCGTTCCCGATATCAACGATGAGGGTCAGGTTGCCGATTTCCTGAGAAAGATTATCAGAAAGGAAGCGGGCGACGGCTCGGGACTTATTTACGGCATGGGTCATGCGGTTTATACGCTTTCAGACCCGAGAGCAAAGATTCTCAAAAGAGAGGCTTCGCAGTTCGCCGCAGGAACGGAGTTCGAGAGAGAATTCAAACTTCTTGACCTTATTGAAACGCTCACTCCCGAGATCTTTGCTTCCGAAAAAGGAAATGACAAGGCAATGTGCGCCAATGTTGACCTTTATTCCGGACTTGTTTATAAGATGCTCAACATTCCTCCCGATCTTTTCACCCCGATTTTCACAATTGCGAGAATCGCAGGCTGGTCGGCTCACAGAATCGAGGAGCTTATAACCGGCGGAAGAATTATCAGACCTGCTTATAAGAGCAGCAGCCCCGCCAAAAAATATGTTCCGATTAACGAAAGATAAGAAGGTTTGTGAAAAATGAAAAGCATTTCCGTTAAAAACGGGTTTGGTATTGGTTTGATTATTTTTGCCGTTGCGGCAATTATTGCTCTGCCGCTCAGAACGGTTCAGTATTTTACTGTTATTGAGGCTGAAACGGGATTCTACAGCTCCGTTGATTGGAGCGCTTATGTGCTGACCGCAGTTATTGCTGCGGCGGCAATTGCAATCCTTGTTTTCGGCATTGCAAAAAGGAAAAAGCTCGAATATTCGCTTGAAGTTGTCAAACGCCCCGGCTGTGGTGTTCTTGCCATGGCTTCTGCTGCGGGAATCCTCATGTCAAGCGCAAGAAGAATAATTGACTTTATGGATTTGCTTGAAGAGAATTCGCAGACAGTCTTTCAGACGGCTGAAGCGCAAGCTTCAAAATCTCCTGCTTTTGTGCCCTGCGCCGAGGCGATTTTCGGGATTCTTTCGGCAATGTATCTGTTTGCCCTCGGCTTTGCACTCCTCTCGGGCAAAACCAACGGCTCGGAGTTCCGTCTTATTTCGCTCTCTCCCGTTGTCTGGTGCATTTTCAGAATGATTTCAAAATTCCTCAACACGATAAGCTATATCCGTGTTTCCGACCTTGCAATTGAAATGATAATGATTGCGTTTATGATTCTTTTCTTCATGGCGTTTGCTCAGGTTAATTCACGGGTCAACAGCAAAGGGATTGATTGGAAGATAGCCGCCTACGGCATGCCCGCCGCTTTGCTTGCCCTTGTCTGCTTCGTTCCGAGGTTTATCGTAACCCTCAGCGGCAATTCGCTTCTTCTTTCGCAATATGCAAGAGTTGAATACTGCGATTTCGGCATTGCGCTCTTTATTATTGCGACCGTTGCAACAAGAGTTGTTGATAAAATCAAAGCCGTTCCCGAAACTGCGGCGGAAGAAAAGGAATAATACCCGATGTTTTTTCAGAATGTTCTTGTTGCAGGCGAGCAGGTTGCCATTCTTTATATCCTTGTTGCCGTCGGCGCAATAGCCGACAAAACGGGCATATATACCGAAAAGGTTGCAAAGAGCTGCACCGACCTGCTGTTTTATATCATCACTCCGGCAGTCATAATCGAAAGCTTTTTTTCGCTCGATTATTCCCCGGATACCGCAAAAAGTCTTTTCACGGCTATGGCATGCGGCCTTGTGCTTCATATCGTTTCCGCAACGATATCTTCGCTTGTTTTTAACCGCTGTCATGCCGATAAATCATGTATTTATAAATATGCTTGTGCCTACGGCAACTGCGGCTACATGGCTTTGCCGCTTGCCCAGGCAGTTCTCGGGAGCGAGGGCGTGTTCTACTGCTCGGCGGTCATAATTTCATTTCAGATTTTCAGCTTTACCCACGGAATTTATGTTATGAACAAAGGGCGTGAGGGCGCAAAGGTCACTTTCGGGATAAAGCAGCTCATTCTTAATCCGGGCGTGCTTTCCGTCATTGTCGGCCTGCCGCTTTTCCTGCTCTCGGTGAAGCTCCCGAATATTCTATCTTCTCCGATTCATTATATTGCAAGCCTTAACACTCCCGTTGCAATGCTGATTTTCGGAACATACATTGCAAACACGCAGTTCAAGACGGTTTTCAAGGATTGGCGCATCTTCTGCGTTGCGCTTGTTAAGCTGGTTATTCTGCCGCTCGTTTTGATGGCAGGCTTCCGCCTTGTCGGCATAAAAGGTTCGCTTCTTGCGGCTCTCACGATTTCCGCAGGCGCACCGACAGCCAATAACACCGTTATGTTTGCGGCAAAATATGACCGAAACACGGGGCTTGCATCTCAGACCGTGGCGGTCGTCAGCTTTATTTCAATAATCACCCTGCCCGTTATGATAGCCTTGGCTCAGACTGTGGGGTGAGGGCTTGGAGCTTAAAGAAATTATGGACGGCGTATCTCCGCTTTGGGGCATATGTCCGTTTGAGAAAATAAGCGGCTCTCTGATAGAATGCAGAGCGAAAAGCCGTCTGCCCGAAAATTCACGCTCGGTTATTGTTGCCTGTTTCCCTTATCTTCTCGACGAATCGGAATACAGGGACTGTAATATTTCAAAATATGCCGTTGTTGCGGATTATCATAAGGTTGCGCTGAGCCGCCTTGAAGCGGCGGCGGCAAAGCTGAGGGAAGAATATCCCGATGAAGAATTTGCGGCGTTTGCGGATAATTCTCCCGTTCCCGAGGTCAGAGCCGCATGCCTTGCGGGGCTTGGGGTCAGGGGAGAAAACACCTTACTCATAACCGAGAAATACGGCTCATATGTTTTTATCGGCGAGATAGTGACGAGCCTTGAAATTGAACATGCCGAACCGAATGAAAAATCCTGCCTTAAATGCGGCAAATGCTCCGCAGTCTGCCCGTCGGGGGCGATAGGCGGGAACGGATTCAGCAAGGAAAAATGTCTTTCTGCCGTAACTCAGAAGAAGGGCGAACTGACAAAGGACGAGGAACGGCTTATGAGAGAATGCGGCTGCGTCTGGGGCTGCGATATCTGCCAGGATATCTGCCCGATGAACGCATCTGCGGCTAAGACGGAAATTGAAGAATTCATTACTTCACCTGTTGCCCGTGTCTCTCACGGCTGCTCGATTGAGGGCAGAGCCTACGAATGGCGGGGCAGAAAGGTTATTGAAAGAAATTTGAACATTAATTCCTGAAAGGAGTTTGTAATATGAAGCTTATCGTTGCAATCATTAACAATGACGATTGCCCGAGCGTTCTCAGCGGGCTTACCGAAAAGGGGTTCGGAGCTACAAAGCTTTCAACCTCGGGCGGCTTTCTCAGAGCCGGCAATGCAACCCTGCTCATAGGAACCGAGGAGGAAAAGGTTGACGAGGTTATCTCGGTTATCAACGAGTTTTCACGCAAGCGCACTCAGCTTGTTTCTCCCTCACCCTCATTCATGGCGGAGGGCTTCATTTCAAGGGCAGTTGAGGTAACTGTCGGCGGCGCAACGGTTTTTGTGCTCGATGTTGATAAATTTATAAAGCTTTAAGGCAGTGTTTGACAATGAAAATCCGTGGCTTTGATTTAAACAAGCCGATTGAAAAATCAATATCTGCGGCGTTGAATCTGAAAAGATTCCCTCATGCGGTGATAATTGAGGGCGCAACGCCCGAGGAACGAATGGAGCTTGCCGAACAAACAGCGGCGGCGCTGGTCTGCTCCTCTGCGGGCGAGGTTCCATGCGGCGTTTGCTCAGGCTGTAAAAAGGTTGCCGCAGATTCACACCCCGATGTTCTGATTTATTCCGTTGAGGATAAGCCCAAGGCGTTTAAGGTCGATATGGTGCGTGACATTCGGAGCAAAGCCTATATCGTTCCCAATGAAGCGGACAGAAAGGTTTTTATCCTCGAAAATGCTCACACGATGGGTGCGGAGGGTCAGAACGCAATATTGAAAATTCTTGAAGAACCGCCCGCATATGTGAATTTTATCCTTTTGTGTTCTTCAAAATCGGGCTTTCTGCCGACGGTGCTTTCCCGTTCAACGGTTTACAGCCTCGGCGAAGCTCAGCAGACTCAGGGCTCGGAGCAGGCGAGAGAAAAGGTTCTTGAAGCGGCAAAAGGCATTGCGGCATCGGTAATTTCAACCGAAGATATTGAAATTGTCAAGGCTGCCGCCGTGTTTGAAAAAGACCCGAAGCTTTTAGCCGCCGCTCTGCCCGTGATTCAGGAAATTTTTGCGTCTGCGATGAGAATAAAATATTCGGCCGATGAGGGCGACAGCGAATTCGGCGATTTGCCGGGTCAGCTTGCCCCGAGGCTCAGCAGGCGTTCGCTCATTCAGCTCATAGAAGCCTGCGACTCCCTTGCACAGGCGATAAGGCTTAATGCAAATCAGAATCTTATGGTTACCGCCGTGTGCACAAAGCTGCGCAAAGCGGTGTCTTGAAATAAATCTAACGGAGGTAAAATATGGCAGAAGTCATAGGCGTTCGCTTCAAAGAGGTAGGCAAGGTCTACTATTTTGACCCGGACGGTCATATATTGAAAAAAGGCGAAAAGGTTATCGTTGAAACCGTTCGTGGCATTGAATGCGGCGAGGTTGCAATGGATAACAGGGATATAGATGACGAAGAAATCGTTAAGCCCCTCAAAAAGCTTATCCGAATTGCAGATGAAAGCGATATTGAGAGGGTAAAAGAGAACAAGGAAAAAGAAAAGGAAGCTTTTGAGATTTGCCGCCGCAAAATTGAGGCTCACGGGCTTGAAATGAAGCTTGTTGACGCCGAATATACCTTTGACGGCGGAAAACTGCTTTTCTATTTCACCGCTGACGGCAGAATAGATTTCAGAGAGCTTGTCAGAGACCTTGCAAGCGTGTTCAAAACAAGAATTGAGCTTCGCCAGATAGGCGTTCGTGACGAATCGAAAATGCTCGGCGGTCTCGGCATGTGCGGCAGACCGTTCTGCTGCGGCAGCTTCCTCGGCGATTTTCAGCCCGTTTCAATCAAAATGGCAAAGGAGCAGGGGCTTTCGCTGAATCCCTCAAAAATCAGCGGAGTATGCGGCAGACTTATGTGCTGTCTTAAATATGAGCAGGATTCATATGAGCATCTGCTCAAAATCACTCCGAAGCCCGGCGCAATCGTTGAAACGGCGGAGGGGGCAGGCACGGTTGTTGATTTCAGCCTGCTGACGGGCAAACTCAGGGTTCAGCTTCACGATAACCCCGACGCACAGCCCAAAACCTTCCACCGCAAGGATGTTAAGCTTGTCCGTGACTCAAAAATCAAGGTTGAAAAGTCCGAAATTGAGGCATTAAAGGACATAGAATGATATTTTACAGCAAAAACCTCTTGCATTTTCCGTAATATGTGTTACAATGTGATTTGAAAAAAGATTAAGGAGGATGAACACCAATGGCATATGTTATCAGTGACGATTGCATCTCCTGCGGCGCATGCGCAGCAGAGTGCCCCGTTGAAGCTATTTCAGAGGGTGACGGCAAGTATGTCATCGATGCAGACACCTGCATTGAGTGCGGCGCTTGCGCAAGCACCTGCCCTGTTGAAGCTCCCAAGGCTGAATAATTCAACAAATCGAAAAATAAAAAGCTGCTCTCCGAGCTTTCGGAGGGCAGCTTTTTTCAGCTTAAAAAAGCTTATTTTAATTCAATATCGGCATAAACGGCGTAGTGGTCGGAATAGAATTCGCCGTTAACCTTTTCGTCAATGACCTTGAATTTCAAGGGCTTGACCGTGTCTCTGTCAACAAAAACAAAGTCGATGATTTGCTTTATGTTTTCGGGGTCAAAGCCGTGATATGTCAGGCTGTCGTCGGTTTCGGGGGCAAGGAAGCGTGAATCCGCCATGTTTCCGCTAATCATCGTGTTGTAGCATTCCGAGCCTTGAGTAACATTGAAATCGCCCGTGCAGACAACGGGAACGCCACCGAACGAAGCGGCTTTTTCTTTTATCATCTTAACGCCCTCAATTCTTGCCGTGTCGCCGACATGGTCAAGATGAGTGTTGAAATGAACATAGGCTTCTCCGCTTTCTTTATCGGTCAGCTTGACATAGGTTGCGATTCTTATGCAGGCGGCGTCCCAGCCTTTTGAGGGGATATCGGGTGTTTCGGATATCCAGAAGTTGCCGCTGTCGCTTGCGGTGAAACGGTCTTTCTTATAAAATACCGCCGAGAACTCTCCGTCCTCTTTTCCGTCGTCTCTGCCGACTCCGACATAGTCATATTCGGGCAGATTTTCTTTCAGGGCGTTCATCCAGCCGATGTGGGCTTCCTGAACTCCGAATGAATCGGGAGCGTTTTTGCGAATGATTTCGCAAGCAAGCGGGATGCGGTTTTCCCAAAATCTCTCGTCTCTGCCGTAGCAAAGCACATTGAATGACATAATTCTGAACATCATTTTTCTCCTCCTGCATTAAATAATGTCATGTTAACGATAACGGGATAATGGTCTGACGGATATATGCCGTTGACTTTTGAATGATCAATTTTACTGTAAGCGACCGATTTGACATAGGCGTTAACAAAAACAAAGTCGATGGGAAGAATATCAAGGTTAACGGCTCTGTATCCGTGATAAGTCGGGCCGAAATCTGCGGTTTCGGCAAGATACTTCGTGTCTTTCATGCCGCAACTGAGCATATTGGCGTAGTTATACGATGTTTCGTTGAAGTTAAAGTCACCCGTCAGAACAACGGGAATATCGGGGGCAATCTGAGCAATTTTGCTTGCAATGAGCGCAACGGATTCCGCTCTTGCCTGCTCACCCGCATTGTCAAGGTGGGTGTTGAAATGGGCATATGTAAACCCTGTTTCTTTATCCTTGAGAATAACATAGGTGCAGATTCTGTTGTGAGTGGGTGCGTCCCAGCCTTTTGATGGGATATCGGGCGTTTCGGAGAGCCAGAAGTCTCCCGACCCGACAAGCTCATATTTATCTTTGAGATAGAATATAGTGCTTGATTCTCCCGTTTCAACGCCGTCATCCCTGAATTTGCCGACATGAGCATATTCGGGCATTGCGTCGGCAAGCAGGTCAACCCATGCTTTGTCTGCTTCCTGAACTCCGAATGAATCGGCGGTATATTTCATAACCGTTTCACGAACAAGAGGCTTGCGGTTTTCGGGCGAAAGCTCGTCATCACCGCCGCTCTTGATATTGAATGTCATAACGGTAACGCTCTGAGAAATTGTTTCATCGGGTATGGGATTTGGATTGACGGGAACAAGCGGAAGCGAAGTTGCAGGCGCAAATGCGGCTGAAATTGCCGTGATTAATGAAATTAAGGGCGAAAGAATCTTGTATAAAATTGAATACATGGAATTTCACCGTCCTTTATCAGTTAAACAAAGTCATTTCAACAATAACGGGGTGATGGTCTGAAGCATACATTCCGTTGAGCTGAGTGCGGTCAACCGTGTAGCTTTCAACCTTGGTTGCAAAAGCGTTAACAAAAATGAAGTCAATCGGTTTTGTTCTGACTTTTTCGGTCGCTTCGCTGTAGCCGTGATATGTTCCGCAGTTGTCGGCGGTTTCCGCAATAAATTTCGTGTCTCTCATTCCGCATTCAAGAATTCGGTTATACATATCCGAACCCTCGTCATCGTTAAGGTCACCTGAGAATACAACGGGAATTCCGAGACATTTCTTTGAAATCATATCCGCAACAACCGAAACGGATTCAAGGCGTGCAATCTTGCCGATATGGTCAAAATGGGCGTTGAAATGAGCATAGACAAAGCCTGTTTCCTTGTCTTTCAGAACGGCATATGAACAAACTCTGTTCATCATGGCGTCCCAGCCGTGAGAGGGTCTCTCGGGTGTTTTTGAAAGCCAGAAAGTGCCCGAATCGACAAGCTCATATTTATCTTTTTTGTAAAATACGGGGCTTGCTTCACCGCCGCCCGTGAAGTTTCTGCCTTTGCCGACATAGGCGTATTCGGGCATGGCTTCTGCAATTCTCTTGACCCAGCCCTCGTCGGCTTCTTCAATTCCGAATGAATCGGGCATATATCTGCGAATGTTTTCAATAACAAGCGGTGTGCGGTTTTCGGGCGAACGCTCGCCTGAGCCTGCAACATAGACATTATATGTCATTACCGTAACATCCTGAGTCTTTGACGGCTCGGGAATGACCGAGGGATTAACGCTTTTCAGCTCCGACGGAGTGTAGAAAAGCGACATAATTGCAGTAATAACAGCCATTACTGCCGCAATGATTGAATTCATACCGTTTTCTCCTTTTCAACGTAATTTTTTAAAGATGAAATATCGATTTTCTCAATATTATCCGCACGGGAAATGACATCAAGAACATCGGAACACATTTTGATTATTCCGCCTTTTTCGTCGCTTTCCGAATTGAGAACGATAATCGGGTCGTGAACGCTCAGGCGGAGCAGGAACCAGCCGTTTCCGCAGGAAGAATCGGCGTTGATGCGTATGCCCTCGTAGTTATCCGAGCAGGCACTCCATCCCGTATGATTTTTCGCTTCTTCTTCAAAAAGAGAAATGATTTTCGCACCCTGCAGTCTGAAATTCTCATCAAGAATTTTGAATCTCAGTTCCTTTTCTTCTTTCGGTTCACGCAAATCAGCGATAAGATGTTCGAGCGTTTCGCCCTTTTTAGCCATGTTGGCGGCTTCAATTATCAGCCTTGTTATCAGATATTCGCCGTCGTCAAGAAAATAATTATCGGCAAAGGCGGCGTGACCCGAGGTCTCCATTGCAAGCGGGCATTTAACGCCGCTCTTTGTCAGCTCAAGCTGTTTGTTGATAACATTGCGGTAACCTCTTTTGAAGCGAAGATGAGTTCCGCCGTTTTCTCTGATAAAATCGGCAAGTCCGTCGGAGGTTACGCTGTCGGTAACGATAGTGCCGCCGGGGCAGGAGGTGAGTGCAATCTTTGAAGCGAGGGCGACAAGTCGGTTGCGGTTTATTTCAAAACCGCCCTTGCCAACGCATGCGGCTCTGTCAACATCGGTGTCAAAGATAACGCCGAAATCCGCATTTGCTTCTGCGGTTGCCCGTGAAACGCAAGCCATAGCTTCGGCGTTTTCCGGGTTCGGCGCATGATGCGGAAAATTGCCGTCGGGTTCAAGATAAAGACTGCCCGTAATATCCGCTCCGAGCGGTTCAAGAACTTCATAAGCATAAAAACCGCCGACTCCGTTGCCTGCGTCAACAACGATTTTCATGCCTTTAAGCGGCTTTTCACGCTCGTTGTCGCTGTTAACGCCGTCAATAATCATGTTTCTGAGAATTTCGGAATAACGCTCCATGAAATCAAGCTTTGAATATTTTCCGCTTTTGTCACCGACGGGATTCTCGATTTTTGCGGCGTTTTCAAGGATATAGGCAATGTCCGAGCCGTCAAGTCCGCCGTCTTTTGTGAAGAATTTCAGACCGTTTCTGTCCATCGGGTGATGGCTTGCCGTTATCTGAACCGCTCCGTCACAGCCTGCGTCAACCGTTGTCATAAACATTGCGGGGGTTGAGCAAAGCCCGCAGTCGGCAACCTCTGCACCGTTTGAAGTCAGAGCCTTTATAACCGCATTTTTGATTCTTTCTGCCGAAAGGCGGCTGTCATGACCGACAGAGATGCGGGGCGCAATCTTTCCGCATTTGGCTTCAAGCCATTTCAAAAAAGCCGCCGTGGCTCTTATTACCATTTCGTCGCTCATATAGAGCGGGTTTGATTCGTCGCCGAGAGCATAGCCTCTTATATCGCTGCCGCTTTTGAATTTTGAATAATCCACCGTCAATCCTCCTTTGAAAAATATTCGTCCGAAACGCCGAGCAAAAACTTATACATCGGCGAAAAAGTCTTGTAGGTTGAGCGCATTATCTCAACGATTCTGTTGTCCGAGAGGTCGTCGAGATTTTCCGAGAACGAAATAAAATATATTTCCTTGCAGTTATAATAGTCTTCAAGACCGTCGGGGCAGTCGGGGAACGGGCGTTTATAGTGCGCTTCGTCAAGCCTTGCCCCGGCTTTTTTGCATTTTTCCGCCGCTTTCAAAAATTCTTTGGGATTTTCCCTCAGAGCCTTGCGGAATGTCTGCATAAGTCCCGGTTCGGTTCCGAAAAAACCGACTCCGAGCGAATAATTGACGGGCGTAACCTCAAACCACATGCACGGGTAGCACCGCCATTCATGCTTCGGGCGCATGAACATTATCCACATGTTTTCACGGTAAAGGTGTTTATCCTTGGTGAATCTCGTGTCACGGCGGACTCTTGAAACCATTTTGGTCGGAACGGTGTTCATAAGAGGGTCAATGCCCGCAAGCTCCGAGCCGATTATTTCGGCAAGCTGTCTCATCGGAACGGTCATTGATTCCTTTATCTGTTCCTTATGTTCTTCATAATACGCCTTTGAATCTCTGAAGCGGTTATCCGCCATGAGAAAAAGTGCGTCTCTGCTTATTCCTTTGTATTCCATATTAAAGAAGTCCTTTCCTGTTCAGCCCCTCGGCGGCAAGCATGATTGCGGTTTTTGCGGAATGGAAATTGATTCCGCCCTGCATCCATACCGCAAACGGCTCACGCAGCGGAGCGTCGGCAGAAAGCTCGATTGATGAGCCGAGAATGAATGCCCCTGCCGCCATAATAACCTTGCTGTCATAGCCGGGCATATCCCACGGCTCGGGAGTTACAAACGAATCAACCGGTGCGCCGCTCTGAATGCCTTTGCAGAATTCAATCAGTCTGTCGGAATTTTCAAGGCAGAGAGCCTGAATTATATCGTGACGGCTTTCGTCGCTTGCAGGAGTGACCGAAAAGCCGAGATTTTCAAAAAGAGATGCGGCAAAAACGGCGGATTTCAACGCTTCGCCGACAACATGGGGAGCGTGAAAAATGCCCATGAACATGTTTTTGTTTTCGCCGAGAGTGCATCCGACCTCCTTGCCGAGACCGGGAGTTGTTGCTCTGTAAGCGCAAAGCTCAACCAAATCGTGCCTGCCCGCTATGTAGCCGCCCGTTCGGGCAATTGAACCGCCCGCATTTTTAATCAGAGAACCTGCCATAAGATCCGCTCCGACCTGCGTGGGTTCGGTTTTTTCAACAAGCTCGCCGTAGCAGTTGTCAACCATTACTATCGCATCGCATTTTGAATGAACAAGCGAAGCTATTTCGCCGATTTCGTCAACCGAAAGGCTCGGGCGCAGGCTGTAGCCCCTTGAACGCTGAATATAAACCATTTTCGGCTTTGATTCAAGAGCTTTTTCGATAGCCTCCATGTCGGGCTTTCCGTCTTTGCCAAGGTCGGTCTGTTCGTATTTAACCCCGAAATCCTTGAGCGAACCCATGCCCTCGCCGCTCAGACCTATGACGCTGTGAATGGTGTCATATGGTGTTCCCGTAACGCAGAGCATCGTGTCGCCCGGTCTCAGAACCCCGAAAAGGGCGATTGCAAGGGTGTGAGTGCCGCAGGTGAAGCTGTGGCGGACTATTGCGTCCTCTGCGCCGAAAATGTCGGCATAAATTCTGTCAAGCTTTTCTCTGCCCGTGTCGCCGTAGCCGTAGCCCGTTGAGCCTGCAAAATCCGATTCGCTGACTCTGCTGTCAATGAAAGCCCTGAGCACCTTTTGCTGGTTATACTCCGTTATCTCTTCAATTTCTCCGAACTTTTCCTTTGCCTTTTCAAGGGCGGCGGCGGATGCCTCGGTTATTTTATCGCTGAATTCAAAAAATGTTTTTGCAGATTCCATTTATATTTTACCTCTTGTAAATTCTGTTAAGTGATTTGAAAAATTCTCTGTCGGCATTAAGAAGCTGTTCCTTGGTTACTCTGTAGCTCCAATTTCCGCCCGATACGCCGGGAGTGTTGATTCTTGTGTCGGAGCCGTACATCAAAAAGTCCTGAATCGGAATAATAACAAGGTCGCTCACGCTTTCAAAAAGCGTTCTGAGAAAAAGCGGACATGCTCCGCCCCAGTCTCCGCCCGAAAATCCGCAGTATTCAAGCGCCCTGCGGCGAACATCCTCGCTGCTCTCCCAAAGGAATCCGAAAAGAGTGTTGTTATCGTGAGTGCCCGAGTAGGCAACGGAGTTGCGGATATAGTTATGCGGCATATGAATGCTGTTGCCGTCGTCAAGAAAGCCGAATTGGAACACTCTCATTCCGGGGAAGCCGCTCTCATCAACAAGCGCACGAACCTCGTCGGTTATATCGCCGAGATCCTCGGCAATGATTAATTTATCCTCGTGGTTTTCCTTTATTGCATTAATAAAATCGATGCCCGGACCCTTGCGCCAGACGCCGTTTTTTGCCGTTGTTTCTTCCGAATCAACCGCCCAATAGGATTCGATTGCTCTGAAATGGTCAATGCGAACGCCGTCAAACATTTCAAGAGCGTGATTCATGCGCTCTCGCCACCAGCCGAAGCCGTCTTTCTTCATTTCGTTCCAATCGTAAAGCGGATTGCCCCAAAGCTGACCGTCCTCGGCGAAATAATCAGGCGGAACGCCCGCAACGCTTGTGGGATAACCTTTTTCGTTCAGCTCAAACAGGCTGCGGTTTTCCCAGACATCACAGCTGTCGTCCGAAACATAGATGGGAATATCGCCGATTATGCTGATACCCTTTGCTTCGGCGTAGCTTTTAACTTCTGCCCATTGAGTGAAAAATTCGTATTGTATGAATTTCCACATGTTGAGCGTTTCAAAATCGGTTATTTTATCGGACTGCCATTCCTGCCAGCGCTTGCCGCCGTTTTGTTCACGCAGGGTCATAAAGCGGCAGAAAGCCTCAATTCTCGGATGAGCGGCAATAAAATCATCAACCTCAGAGGTATTCTTAAAATTAAGCGACGCTTTTCTCAGCAGTGGCAGGCGCTCTTTCGCAAGCCTTTCGTATTCTGCAACAAACGGCGTTTTCTGCTTACTGTTTTCAAGGTCAGTCGCTGAAATAAGACCGTCCTCAAAAAGCTTTTCGGGGTCAACAAAATAAGGGTTGCCGCCGAAAGCGGAAAACGATTTGTAGGGGGAATTATATTCATCGGTGACGGTGAACGGGAGCACCTGCCAAACCGAAAAGCCGCACTCGGCTATAAAATCAATGAATTCAAATGCGCTCTTGCCGAAATTACCGATTGAATAATCGCCGTAAAGCGAAGAAACGGGCATCAGAATTCCGCTTTTTCTTTTCATAATTCAGAAAACACCTTTCTTTGCGGGAATATGGTTATTATATCATATAAGGTATACAAAATAAAGTAAATTATTAAAAGTTGTAAAAAACTTGAAATTTTAAATGAAATATATTAGAATATTATCCAATAATAATTTGTTGAATTTTGAAAAATTGAGAAAATCTCGCAAATCAAAACAATTTCAGAGTGTAAAGATTATTAACTTTACATAGCGAAAGAAAAACCGTGAAAAATCTTAGGGTTAAAAATAAAACTCTCTTTCCGAAAATCATAGACTATTTTGCAACATTGAAAAAATAAAACCCCATTATTCATTTTGGCATTATCAACAAAACTATCGTTAAAAATAAAGCAATATCAACAAAAAAGAGGTGAAATACTTATTAAAAGGCAGTTAAAAGAGGCTTATAAGATACTTTATCACAAAACGCCGCTCGGCGCTGTCGACTGCGGAGAAATCTGTGGGGCTTTGTGCTGCAAAGGCGACTGTAAAGGTATGTGGCTTTACCCGAGTGAGGACAAGTTGTTTGTCAACAGGCAGGGTTTTGAGGTCAAAAACACCGAAGCAAACCACGGTTATCCGATGCTTTTGTGCTCAGGAGAGTGCCGCAGAGGCGAAAGACCGCTTGCCTGCCGCTTTTTTCCTCTTTTTCCGTTGGTAACCGAAAGGGGAGGAAGGGTCAGAATATCGGTCGTCCGAGACCCGAGAGCGGGCGAATGTCCGCTGTCGGACGAAAGAGTGCGGCTTTCCTCACCGTTTGAGAGAGCCGTTAAGAGGGCGGCGAGGGTTCTTGTTCACGACAGGGAAACACTTGAATACATGAAAAAAGTCAGCTCGGAGCTGATTGAAATAACGGAGTTAAGAGATAGGTTGGGTAAATAATGAAAAGAAAAATTTTATTTAATACAATAATTATAACATTAATATTATGCCTGCTTTGTTCCTGCAAAATACAGACTCCCGACGGCTATGGTGAAGCTATTGTCGCTCAGGCTAAGGCGTTGAATTATGCGGAAGCGTCAGAGAAAATTTCAGAGGCTTCCGGTCTTGCGGTTTCTGCCGAATTTCTTGAAGATTTCGGCGACGAGCCCGTTAAATCGCTTCTTGAACAGGTCGAAAACGGGAGCTACACCGAGCTTTCATGGCTTGAAACTCTCGGCTGTTCATATCATGTTGTCAGCGACATGCTCAACGGAAAAATCGATTCAAAAAACATTGAAAACAGGGGAGATAACGGCAAAGAAAGCTTCAGCTTCGCCTTTGTCGGCGATATCCTTTTTGACCCCGATTATGCGCCAATGGTTCATTCCAATGAAAAAGGCGGCGTTCTCAACTGCATTGACAAGGCTGTTGTTGATTATCTCAATGCCTGCGATATTTTTCTTATCAACAATGAATTTTCAATCGGCGAGAGAGGTGCGCCTTTAAAAGGCAAAACATGGACTTTTCAGGCTCATCCCGACAGAATTCAGATTTTTAAAGATTTGGGCGCCGACATCGTGTCGCTTGCCAACAATCATGTCTATGACTACGGCTTGGAGGGCTTTGTTGACACGATGTATCACCTGAAAAACGCAGGTATGCCCTATGTCGGGGCGGGTATGAATGTCGGCGAAGCGGCTGAGGGATATTATTTCATTGTTAACGGTATCAAGGTCGGCGTTGTTGCCGCAAGCAGAGCGGAAAAGGTCTATTTCACCCCTGTTGCGAATAACAACGATGCGGGCGTTATGGGAACTTATGAGAGTGAAAGATTCATTAAAGCAATCAAAGCCGCCGATGAGCAATGCGATTTTCTTATCGCTTATGTGCATTGGGGAACGGAAAATTCAACCGTGCTTGAGGACGCTCAGAAAACCATGGCGAGGGAATATATCGACGCAGGAGTTGATGCCGTAATAGGCGGTCACACTCATTGCTTGCAAGGCATGGATTTCTATAAAGGTGCGCCGATTATTTACAGCGTGGGCAATTTTTGGTTTAACAGCAAAACGCTTGATTCCTGCGTAATAACTCTGAATTTTGACCGCAAAATGAATGTTCAGACCACTATTATGCCGCTCAAACAGCAGGGCTGTGAGACAAGGCTTTTATCCGATCCCGAGGACAGCAGAGCGCTGTTTGACAGGGTTGAAAGCTATGAGCCTCAAAGGGTTAAGATATCCGACAGCGGAGTTATAACTCCGGTTTCCAGATAAATTTGCCAAGGTCAATCGAGCCGTCAGGGCGAAATTCGATTCCCTCTTCGCTCAGCAGAAGTCTTTGCATGTTTTCGCCGCCGAATGCAAAAGCGGAGGAGACCATGCCTTGACGGTTAACAACCCTGTGGCACGGGATTTTGCCCGGCTCGGGGTTGACATGCAGGGCGTAGCCGACTACTCTTGCCCAGCGTGGATTGCCCGCAAGAGCGGCAACAAGCCCGTAGGTTGCGACCTTGCCTTTGGGTATCTGCCTGACAACTTCATATATTTTTTCAAATGTTGTCATTTTATCACCTGCTTTTCAAGAATATGATACACTCAATATAAGATTTTATCAATATATTTTATAATTATTGAATCATTATTTATTAACCAAGGAGCCGAGGAATGAAATATACACATATAATTTGGGATTGGAACGGAACTCTGCTCAACGATGTTCACGCTTCACTTTCAAGCGTTAACGATATGCTTGCCGAGCGTGGCAAAGAGCCGATAGATCTTGATTTTTACCGTGAATGCATCGGCGTTCCGATCAAAAAATTCTATGAGCGTGTTTTTGAGCTTGAAAAAGAAGATTATAATGTAATTATAGAACAATATAATGAGGGTTATATGCGCCATCTCTGCGAATGTTCGCTGACAGACGGAGCAGAGGAAGCGGTGAGATATTTTTGCGCCAAAGGAATAAATCAAGTCATTGTTTCGTCCTCGAATAACGCTCAGCTCATTCAGAATGTCAAAAAATACGGCTTGGACGGCATGTTTAATGCCGTTCTCGGTTCCGAGGATTTTCTCGCAGGCTCAAAGATTGAAAGAGCCGCAGGCTATCTTGAAAAATCGGGTGTCGAGAATGGAAAAGTTCTCGTTGTCGGCGATCTTGAACATGATTTTGAAATGTCAAAGGAGCTCGGAGCGGACTGCGTGCTTTTGACAAGCGGCCACGAAAACAGAACAAGGCTTTTTCAAAGCGGTGCGCCGCTTATCGATGACTTATTTGAACTAATTCCCTTGGTTGAATAATAATGATTTCACGGACAGCCGCAAGGGCTGTCCCTACGAATCGGAATTTGACTCCCTCCGTCACGGCTCCCGCCTCGGTCGGTGCTTCTGAGCATACGCTCAGAGGTTGCGACCGGCAACCCGCACCCTCAAGAGGGAGGCGAATAAACAATCTGCTCACGGCGAAAATCAAACTAGCTGTATGGGCTCCCTCTTGAGCAATGTCATTAACTTAAGAGCGAAGAAAAAGTTGCACAAAATGATGATGTC
>JBJEQD010000163.1:0-59291 GCA_051881575.1 Acutalibacteraceae bacterium
ACCTGTGACCCTCTGCTTGTAAGGCAGATGCTCTCCCAGCTGAGCTATGCTCCCACATCGGCGTCGCTTTCGTCAAGCGACGTGCTATATAATACACTACTTTACCGAAAATGTCAACCCTTTTTTTAAAAAAATTTCAAAATTTTTGATATATTTTTTAAATGCTTTCTGCAAGCTTTTTTATTTCCGCAGATGAAAATACATAGTGCTTATCGCAGAAGTGACATTCAACCTCGGTCTGCGGTTCCTGAGCCATTTCGTTAAGCTCGTTTTTGCCCAAACTGATGAGCGCATTCGTTACCCGCTCTTTTGAACAGTTGCATCTGTATTCGGGGCATGACGAGTCGAGAGTCTCAAGCTCAAAGCTTTTCAGCACTTTGCGGCAGATATCCTCGGGGCTCATTCCGTCTGAAAGCATCTTTGTTACGGGGTCAATACCCTTAATACATTCCTCAACCTTGTCAATCGTATCGTCAAGCGCCGTGGGCAAAAGCTGAATGATGAAACCGCCCGCCGCTTTGATTGATAAATCGGGGTTAACAAGCACGCCGAGAGCGCAAACGCTCGGAATCTGCTCGCTGACCGCAAAATAGCTTGTGATATCCTCGGCAATCTCGCCCGATACAATCGGAGTCTGACCGATATAAGGCTCTTTCAGCCCGAGGTCTTTCATAACGGTTAAGCCGCCGTTTTTGCCGACAGCGCCCGCAACATCAAGCTTGCCTTTTGAGTTGAGAGGAATTTCTACAACAGGATTTTCAACATATCCTCTGACATTTCCGCTGCTGTCCGAAACGGCAATCAGCGTTCCCGCAGGGCCGCCGCCGTTGAGGCGCAAAGTCAGGCTGTCATCACGCCCTTTGAGAACCGCTCCCATCAATGAAGCCGCCGTCAGAAGCCTGCCCAATGCGGCAGAGGTTACGGCAGAGGTCTTGTGAATCTGCTCCATGCGGTTAATAATATCGGTTGTGTCCGCCGAAATAACGGTTAAAGTTCCGTCAACTGAAATCATTCTGACAAGTTCACTCATATTATCACTTCTTTCTTGCTGAAAATACCGCTCTTTCGCTGTTCGGAGCGGCTTTATCGGTTGTCATGTCGTCATATACCCCGATGAGCTCAAAGCCCGTCTCGGAGAGCAGAGAGGCGATTAAATCAAGGTCATAAGCCTGCTCGGTGAAGCTTTCACCCGAGCGGTAATATACGCCGTCATCCTCCTCAAAAAAGTCGAGAAGTATATCAACGCTGTTGTCATTTTCATTATAGTTATTCTGCCAAACGCAGAACAAATCGTCAAATTCATAAACGAAAGCATTGTCAGCCAGAATCTCTCTGTGCTTATAAACCGTGTTGACATCAAAAACAAACGCTCCGCCTTTGTTCATAAAGAGGGAAACACGCTCAAAGGTTTTTCTGACATCATCAATGCCGGGCAGATGGTTGATGCCGTCAAGAACGCATATGGCGCAGTCAACCGTGCCGTAAAGGTCGATGCTCTGCATTTCCTGATTAAGAAGCAGAATCTGTTCGCCCGATTCAAAGGCTTTTTGCCTTGCGGCGTTGAGCATTCCGACGCTGCTGTCAACTCCGATAACATCAAAGCCTCTCTGAGCCATTTTAACCGACATACTGCCCGTTCCGCAGCCGAGGTCAAGCAGAATACCGCCGTTTATTCCGCACAGCGAAAGAAGCCTGCAAAAATAATCTGCACGCTTCTCATACTCAACATTATCGGTCAAACGGTCGTAAAACCGTGAAAAATTATCATACGGCATTTTTATCGTCCAGCCTCTTGAAAATTTCCTCATATCCGTTGCAACCGTACTGAAGCGAGCGGTTGACACGGCTGATTGTTGCGGTGCTTGCGCCCGTCTCGGCAACGATATCGCTGTAAACCTTTTTATCTCTGAGCATTTTTGCAACAACGATTCTCTGAGAGATTGCCTTTATTTCGGAGACCGTGCAAAGATCCTCAAAGAAATCATAGCATTCCTCAAGAGTTTCAAGATTCAGAATAGCTTCAAACAAAAAATCAACATTTTTATCTTTAATCTTATTGCTCATTGCAAAACCGCCTTTCATACTTTCATGCTTTAATATTTTAACACATGAAAAGAAAAAAGTAAATAACCATTTTATGAATTTTTATAATAAACTTAAATGCATTGATATTTGTTGACTTAATTAATCCGTAATGTTAAAATCATATTATCAACAAATTGCATGTCAAGCGGGGAGATGTTCTTGATTAAAGCGGTAATATTTGATATGTATGAGACGCTGATAACTCAATATAAATGTCCGCTGTACTTTGGTAAACAGATAGCAATTGATGCGGGGATTGGTGAAGAAAAGTTCTATGAACTTTGGAGCGCTGCGGAAGAAGACAGAACCGTAGGAAAAATTATCTTAGAAGAAATTTTGGAAAAGATTCTTAAAGAAAACGGTTGCTATTCCGAAAAGAAATTGAGTTATATTGTAAATAAACGCATTAAATGCAAAGAGGAAGCATTTGAACATTTGCATACGGAAATTATTCCAATGTTAAAATCTTTAAAGGAAAAGGGAATTTTAATCGGTTTAATAAGTAATTGTTTTTCCGAGGAATCGGCGGTTATTAAAAAGAGTATTTTGTATCCTTTTTTTGATGTTGCCTGTTTATCTTATGACATGGGTATTCAAAAGCCGAATAAGGCAATATTCAATAGCTGTATCGAAAAGTTGAATCTGCAACCCGATGAATGTTTATATGTCGGCGATGGCGGAAGCTTTGAATTGGAAACGGCAAAATCGGTTGGTATGAAAGCTGTTCAGGCTGTGTGGTATATTAACGAAGTAACCGAGCATCCTTCAAAAAGAAAACCGGAGTTTGAAAAAGTTGAAACTCCGCTTAGCATTTTAGATATTCTTTGATAGAATCCGTTCAGACGGAACGGTTTGCAAATTTCTGTAACTCTGACACCATGGGAACTAACAAAAAATGGAGACTTTAGGTGAATGGCGATGAAAGAAAATATTGTAGCAAAATTGACATCAAAAGATGATAAATATGCCTGCGCTTTTGCCGATAAAATAATATCGGAAAGCCGGGAAACAGATGAATGGTATGAATATTTTTACGATTTTGCTTCGCTTCTTGACCATCCGAAGTCATTGGACAGAAATCGGGCGTTGAATATTCTTGCGGCAAATGCTCAATGGGATGAGGAAAACCGTTTTTCTCAATCATAGCTGATTTTCTTGCCCATATAACCGACGAAAAACCGATAACGACAAGGCAATGCATCAAGGCTCTTGCACGGGTTGGTCTGGCAAAACCGCAGTATGTTCCGAGAATATTGTCAAGCTTGCATTGCGCCGATTTATCAAAATATAAGGACAGTATGCGCCCGTTGATTGAAAAGGACATAGCAGAAACCGAAAAGATTCTTTCAACCTGCAATTTGTAGAGGAAGCGCTGTTCTCAGTATGCCAAGAATCAATGAAACCCAACGGCTCAACGGTAGGGGAGAACTGCGTCCGCCCGCTTGAAAATGCCCGATATCAACGAAATTTCATCGTAGGGAACGCTGTCCTCAGCGTTCCGGGACGATATGCACATCTTTCAATAAAACCGTTATTTCTGCATTCGGACGATGTGTGCATCGTCCGCTACAAATTGGAAGTAAAACCGTAGGGACAGCCCTTGCGGCTGTCCGTGAAAACATTTTAAATCCAACGGAACGCCGAGGACGGCGTTCCCTACGAAAAACCAATTGTATAAGATGGCTTATATTTGAAAACAAACTTACCAATCCTCAGGCGCTATGCGCCAGCTCCTTTGCCAAAGGAGCCGGTTCATCCAGCCACGGTTTTACAATTGGTTTATTATTTCAATTAAGCTTTCACCTTGGGCTCCTTAGAAAAGGAGCTGCCCGTAGGGCTGAGGATTGATAAGCTATCGTATAAATCGGCACAACAGATAATATACAACCGCCGTACAACGGATTTTACATTTATTTTGTATTTTTCAGAAAGCCGATGTGGTTTTCTTCTTAAAAAACAGAGCGATATAAAGTGAGAGGGAATGTTAACATGGAGTTTGTAAAGAAAAAGTCAAAAATAATATTCTGTTATTCAATTACATATTTGCTTATTGCAATATTGATTTTTGCTTTGTTTTCCATTATATTAAAAAACAATTATTTGACGATGATTTCAGAAGCAATATTGCTTATATCAATTATAACTTCTTTGAAATTGCATATTAAAGAAATTAATCAAACAGTTAGAGTTGACAAAGAGTTAATAGAGTGCAGAAATTTTATTGTAAACGGCAGACCGGCGGATGCAATAGTCCGATATGAAATAATTGAAAAAATCGAATTAAAGAGAATCCCTTTTAAACCGTTTTCAAGATGTCTTTATATATCAATAAAAGATGACAAGCCTGTTGTTATAAATGACGATTACAATGATTATTTGAATTTGTGGAAAATGATTTGCGATAATTGTGAATCTTACAATGTTTATATTGATAAAAAGGTATTGTTGTATATGAAAAAACATTAAATCAAAATTTGAATTTTTGATAATTAATGCATTTTTTGAACAGGTGATAACGATGAAATCATTATTAAGATATACGAATAAAGAAAAAATCTCTTTTCTTTTCTCAGAAACAGAAGATGAAATATGGAGAATAATCCATGAAACGGTATATAACGGAACGAGCGAAAAACTGTTTTCGGTTAATTATGTTGAAAAGCTTATAAACAGTTATATTTCAATTTCAAATATAATAGGTGAAAAACTCCCTTACGGGAATATGAAAGAATTTTTCTGTTACTACAGTCCGGAGGGAATAACTGAATATAATTCTTTTGTCAGTTCAAGGAAAATAACGGACGATTGTATTTTCAACGAAAATGATATTGATTTTTTGCTGAAACATAAAGAGGGTGAAATGTGTAGATTTATTCTTAATGTTCTTAATAATGATCCGAATGACCCTCATTATTCGGCGGTGTATGCAGTAAATCAAATTAAATGCTTTATTGATGTTTCAAATCAGCTTGGAAGAGCATTGACATTTGACGATGTTTTCGGCTTTTTTATTACTCACGGATTTTCGCAAAAGCAATATTTGAATTTTGAAATCAGCCGAAAGGATGAATCAAAAATATACAGAGGACCTCAATATTAAAAATCAGCCTGAGAAGACCCGAATCTTCTCAGGCTGAAACTTTATTATGTGATTAATAGTTATATCCGAGCTCAACGGCTTTAATATTAAGCTCGATGAGGTTCTGCTTTTTGGCGGGAACGAGCTTTTTCATTGCTCTTTCAACATTCTCAAAGGTCATGATGCCGGTTTTCTTGATCATGTGACCAATCATTATCATGTTGGCAAGACCCGAGAGGTTCTCGTCGGAGGCAATTCTTGTTGCGGGGATATAATATGCCTCAACATCGTCTCTGCCGACCTTGCGGTCGATAAGAGAGCTGTCAACGAATATCTTTGCGCCCGGAACTGCCGCACTCTCGAATTTATCGAGAGAGGGGAGATTCATTGCGATAAGTATATCGGGGTTTGAAACAATGGGCGAGCCGATTTTAGTGTCGCTGAAAATAACGGAGCAGTTGCAGGTGCCGCCTCTCATTTCGGGGCCGTAGGAGGGGAGCCAGCTGACTTCACGCTCCTCAATAAGTCCGTCATAGGCGAGAAATTTGCCTGCAAAAAGAATTCCCTGACCGCCGAAGCCGGAAAGAAGGATCTGATTAGTCATAATCATTCGCCCTCCTTTTCAGCAGTTTTGTCTTTATAAACGCCGAGGGGATAATAAGGAATCATGTTTTCCTCAAGCCATTCAAGAGCCTTGTCGGGTTTGAGACCCCAGTTTGTCGGGCAGGTTGAGAGAACCTCAACGAGCGAGAAGCCCTTGCCCTCAATCTGATTCATGAAAGCCTTTTTGATTGCCTTTTTAGCGTTTTTGACATTCTTGACATTGTTAACCGCAACTCTTTCAAGATAGGTTGCGCCGTCAACATTCTGAAGCAGTTCGCAAACCTTAACGGGCAGACCGACCGACTTCGGGTCTCTGCCGTAGGGCGAGGTCTGCGTAACCTGACCGGGCAGGGTGGTGGGAGCCATCTGACCGCCCGTCATGCCGTAAATTGCGTTGTTGACGAAGATTATCGTTATGTTTTCGCCCCTTGCGGCGGAATGAACGGTTTCAGCCGTGCCGATTGCGGCAAGGTCACCGTCGCCCTGATATGTGAAAACAATGTTATCGGGGTTGGAGCGCTTTACGCCGGTTGCAACGGCGGGCGCTCTGCCGTGAGCCGCTTCAATCATGTCGCATGTAAAATAGTTATAAGCAAAAACGGAGCATCCGACGGGTGCAATACCGATTGTTTTGCCCTCAATACCGAGTTCGTCGATAACCTCGGCAACAAGGCGGTGAATAATGCCGTGGGTGCAGCCGGGGCAGTAGTGAAGCTGAGCGTCGGTGAGAGACTTCGGCTTTTCAAAAACTATCATTATTTGTCACCTCCGACGGAATTTGCTTTTGCTATAGAATTAAGTATATCTTCGGTTGTCGGAATCATGCCGCCGACTCTGTTGCAAAGAAGAACGGGCTTTTTGCAGCGGGTGGCAAGCTCGATATCCTCAATCATCTGACCCATTGAAAGCTCAACGCTGATGAAAGCCTTGACTTTATCAGCGGCGGCGTTGAGAGCCGCTTTCGGGAACGGCCAGAGGGTTATCGGGCGAATCATGCCGACCTTGATTCCCTGCTCACGGGCTTTGTCAATTGCGTTCTGAGAAACTCTTGCGGCAACGCCGTAGGCAACGATGCAGATTTCGGCATCCTCCATGCGGTATTCGTCAAACATGGCTTCTTCCGCTTCGATTTTTGCGTAACGCTCAAAACGCTCAAAGTTATATCTTTCAAGCTCGTCGGGGTCGATGATAAGGGAATTGATTATGTTATGCTCACGCTCGCATTTTGTTCCCGTGCAAGCCCACGAGGATTTGTCATACTGCTTGATTTCGTCAACATCGAGGCTGACGGGCTCCATCATCTGACCCATTGTGCCGTCCGAAAGGAGCATTGCGGGCATTCTGTATTTATCCGCAAGGTCAAAGCCCTTGAATGTCAGGTTAACCATTTCCTGAACCGAAGCGGGAGCAAGAACTATCAGGTGAAAATCGCCGTGGCCGCCGCCCTTGGTTGCCTGAAAATAATCGGACTGTGAGGGCTGAATGCCGCCGAGACCGGGGCCGCCTCTCTGAACATTGACGATGAGAGCGGGCAGGTCACAGCCTGCAAGATATGAAATACCCTCGCTTTTAAGAGAAATTCCGGGGCTTGAGCTTGAGGTCATGGCTCTTTTTCCTGCCGCAGCAGCGCCGTAAACCATGTTTATTGCTGCAATTTCGCTTTCAGCCTGCAAAAATGTTCCGCCGATGAGCGGCATTCTTTTTGCCATGTAAGCGGCAACCTCAGTCTGAGGGGTGATGGGGTAGCCGAAGTAGTGGCGGCAGCCTGCCATGATTGCGGCTTCCGCAAGAGCTTCGTTACCTTTCATTAATACTTTTTCAGCCATAGCTAATTCCTCACTTTTCAACAGTTATAACGCAGTCGGGGCACATCGTGGCGCAGAAAGCGCAGCCGATGCAGGCCTCCTTGTCGGTTATGCCTGCGGGATGATAGCCTTTGGCGTTGATTTTATCTTTGAGAAGCGCAACGATCTTTTTCGGGCAGGCGCCGACGCAAAGACCGCAACCCTTGCATATATCTTCGTTAAAAGTTACTTTTGCCATAAATCTTCCTCCTGTTTTGCCCATGATTGCTTTATATACAGCCTTATCGGAAAGCAATTGACAGCCTTATCCTTGATTTCGCCGTAAATATCCTCTTTAACCGTTGTCATCCTGACGGGCAGACCGCTTGCCTTTGAGACCTCGTCGGCATAGGCGAGCGACGAGAGAACGCATTCAGCCGTTGTTTCATCGCCGAGATTTGAATTGTTGACGATTCCCGTGAATTTAAGTCCGCAAGCCGTTTCGATTTCGTGCATGACCTCAACGGTCGATGCGCAGTCGGGGGTCAGAGGTCTGAATTTGTTGATAACGAAAAGCATTTCGTAATCGTTCTGCTCTTTAATAGACGGAACATACCGCCCGAGAGCGAGAGCGCCTCTGTCGTCGCCGCCGACATCAATAACTGCTCTGACGGAAAGATCGTCTATTATCGCATAAGCTTCGGCGGGCATGGCGGGAACATCGACATTAGAGTTGGCATATTCGGACGAAATGAGGTGAATGCCTCTTTCTTCAAGCTGTTTTTCGCTGTCCTTGGTTCTGAAATAGGGGTTGACAATGTCGAGATCGGCAATGTCAACCCTTTCGTATTTTTCTTTCAGTTTCAAAGCGTAATTTACGGCAATGTTGGTTTTCCCGCTGCCGTAATGGCCGGCAAAGACAGTAA
Organism: Acutalibacteraceae bacterium; assembly: GCA_051881575.1. Taxonomy (GTDB): domain Bacteria; phylum Bacillota; class Clostridia; order Oscillospirales; family Acutalibacteraceae; genus CAG-177. Next base: position 8,478 of record JBJEQD010000163.1, read on the forward strand.
TTCTTTTGTCAGTCATGGATTAAAGAACCTTGACCCAGCCGAACTTGTCTTCGCATGTTCCGCCCTGGATGCCGGTTACCGTGTCATAGAGCTTCTGGCTGATTTCGCCGATTTTGCCGCCGTTGATGATCATAACATCGTCCTTGTAGCGAAGCTTGCCGACGGGTGAAATGACAGCCGCCGTGCCTGTTCCGAAGCATTCCTCGAGAGCGCCGCTCTTCTGAGCCTCGATAAGCTCTTCGACGGAAACCTTTCTTTCTTCAACGGGCAGACCCCAGCTCTTGCAAAGCTCGATAACGGAATTTCTTGTGATACCGGGCAGAATGCTGCCGTTGAGCATGGGAGTAACGATTGTTCCGTTAATCTTGAAGAAGATGTTCATTGCGCCGACTTCTTCAATGTATTTTCTCTCAACGCCGTCAAGCCAGAGAACCTGAGAATAACCGTCGTCGTGAGCCTTAACCTGAGCAGCAAGGCTTGCGGCATAGTTGCCGCCGGTCTTTGCAAAGCCCATGCCGCCTCTGACGGCTCTGACATAATCGTCCTCAATCCAGATGCCTACGGGAGCAAGTCCGCTCTCATAGTAAGCGCCCGAGGGGGAGAGTATAATAATGAAAAGATATGTTTTTGAGGGAGCAACGCCGAGAAAATCGTCGGTTGCAATGATGAACGGGCGGATGTAGAGCGAAGTTCCGGGAGCTGAGGGAATCCAATCCTTATCAACTCTGACGATTTCGCTGACAGCCTGAACAAAATCCTCAACGGGAAGCTGAGGGATGCAAAGACGCTTGTTTGTGTCGTTTGTTCTCTTGGCGTTCATGTCGGGGCGGAAAAGACGGACATTGCCGTCAGAGCCTCTGTATGCTTTAAGGCCTTCAAACATTTCCTGGCCGTAGTGGAAAACCATGCAGGCGGGTGAAAGAGAAAGGTTGCCGTAGGGAACGATTCTCGGGTCATGCCAGCCCTTGCCCTCTGTATAGTTCATGACGAACATATGGTCAGTGAAGATTTTGCCGAAGCCGAGCTTTGATTCATCGGGCTTCTGCTTGGGCGATGTTGTTTTTTCGATTTTAATATCTAACATATCTGACATCCTTTCACAGATTTTTTTCAATATAAGCAAGTGCTTTTGACACTCTATATTTCATTTCATTATATATAATTTCATTTTCAAAGTCAACAATTATTTTAGCGATTTAAAGCGATATTACACAAAATCGTTTGTTGCAACAACGGCGGGCGACGGAGACACAAAAAATCTGTATATTTTGCACAATGCCCCGTGATTCGTTATTATCCGCCGTATTTATTGGGGCTGACTCCGTATTCCGCCTTGAACGCACGGTAAAAATTCGCATAGTCCTGAAAGCCGCAGCTGTGGCAGACCGTTCCGGGCGACGCACCCTCTGCAAGCATCTGCTTTGCCATAAGCAGTCTTTTGAGAATGATATATCTGTAAACGCCCGTTCCGACCGATTTGCTGAATTCATGCGAAAGATGATATTTGCTGACATAAAAGCGGCGTGCAAGGCTTTCAAGCGACAAATCCTCGTTGTAATGCTCGCCGATGAAAGCGATAACCTGAGAGACAAGGGGAGTGTCGCCGACAGGCTCGGCTGAATTGCTTTTTTGCAGGGCAAGACGGTTGATTTCAACCATAAATCTGAGGAACAATCCTTGTGCGGCAAGCTCGCTGCCGAAAGAGTCGCCGTAGCTTTCATTAATCATTTCGCCGAGCAAATCCGTTATTTCCGAGCGGCGGAGCGCAGAGGGGCGCAGAATGTTTGAATGGGACGGCTCGTCAATGTCAAAGCATCGGGTGAGACTTTCCTCACCTTGAGAAAGGCTTTCAAGATATGCCTTGTCAATCCATAAGACTATTCTTTCATAGGTTTCGCCGGGCTTAACTATCGGCTGATGAAATTCTCTCGGATTAATCAGAAGAAGATCGCCCGGTTCAAGCGAAAAAGTTTTGCCCTCAACACGGTATTCAACCTTTCCTCCGAGGAAAAAATATATTTCGTAAAAATCGTGATGATGAACGGCAACCGTTTCGGGCTTTCGGTCGCAATAGTGAAAAACCTCAAAGGTTTGCTTTTTCATGCTTTGCCTTGTTTCAAAGCTTTGAGCCTGAGTTCTCATAAAATCACCGCCTGAATAAATATTACCGCAATTTTTACAATATGTCAAACAATATATACAATTACTATTGTAAAAATGAAGTGATATACTTATGATGTATAAAAAGCGGCTTGAATATGCCGAAAAGTTGAAGGAGGACGCTTTTAATGAAAATGTCATTTCGCTGGTACGGCGAATCCGACCCTGTTTCGCTTGAAAAAATCCGTCAGATTCCCAATATGCGCAGCATTGTCAGCGCAGTTTATGATGTAAAGCCCGGAGAGGTCTGGCCCGAAGAAAGCCTTGCAAAAATGAAAAAGCAATGCGAGGATAACGGCCTTGTTTTTGATGTTGTTGAATCAATCCCCGTGCATGAGGATATAAAGCTCGGCAGAGGAAATGTTGACGAGCTTATTGAGGTTTACTGTGAAAATATCCGCCGCTGTGCAAAATACGGCGTTAAGTGCGTAACCTATAATTTTATGCCGGTTTTCGATTGGACACGCACTCAGCTCGATAAAGAAGCTCCCGACGGCTCAACAAGTCTTGTTATGTATTGGGAGCAGATGAAAGGCCTTGACCCGCTCAAGGACGATATCCATCTTCCCGGCTGGGATTCCAGCTACACTCAGGAGCAGGTAAGAGAGCTTATCTCGGCTTACGGCGAAAAAGGCGAGGAGGGGCTTTGGGAAAATCTTGAGCGTTTTCTCAAAAAGGTCATCCCCGTTGCAGAGGAATGCGGAGTCAGAATGGCAATTCATCCCGACGACCCGCCGTATCCCATTTTCGGTCTGCCGAGAATCATTACATGCGAAGAAAATCTTGACAGAATGCTTGCAATCGTTGACAGCCCCGCCAACAGCCTTTGCCTTTGCACGGGTTCGCTCGGTTGCGCAAAGTCAAATGATGTTACCGCAATGGTTCGCAAATACAGCGCAATGGACAGAATCGCATTTATGCACATGAGAAATATCCTTATTCTTCCCGACGGAAGCTTTGAGGAGCAGGGTCATCTTTCAAAGTGCGGAAGCCTTGATATGTATGAGATTACAAAGGCTCTTGTTGAGACGGGCTTTGACGGCTATGTCAGACCCGACCACGGCAGAATGATCTGGGGCGAAACCGGCAAGCCCGGCTACGGACTTTATGACCGTGCTCTCGGAGCGGCATATATCAACGGACTTTTTGAAGCCTGTGAAAAAGCAAATAATAAATGATTTTGAAACGATTCGGAGGTATATAAAATGAATGAGATTTCAGAAAAAATAATGTCAATCGGCGTTGTTCCCGTTATAAAGCTCAACAATCCCGAAAGAGACGCCGTTAACCTTGCAAAGGCTCTCTGCGCAGGCGGAGTTCCCGTTGCGGAAGTTACTTTCAGAGCGGCGGGCGCAGAAAAGGCAATAAAGCTTATGAGCGAAAATGTTCCCGAAATGCTTGTCGGAGCGGGAACGGTTCTGAGCGAGGAGCAGGTTGACCGTGCTCTTGCGGCAGGCGCAAAGTTCATCGTTACTCCCGGTCTTGATGTTGATATTGTTAAATACTGCCAGAAGAAAAATGTTCCCATCTATGCGGGATGCACCACTCCGACTGATTATCACACGGCATACAGGCTCGGGCTTGATGTTCTTAAATTCTTCCCCGCAGAGCAATCGGGCGGAATTGCAAAGATTAAGTCAATGAGCGCTCCGTTCCCGATGTTCAAGGTTATGCCCACGGGCGGAATTTCTCTTAAAAATCTCAAGGATTACATTTCATGCCCCGTTATTGCGGCGTGCGGCGGCTCATATATGGTAACAGCAGACCTTATCGACAATCAGAAGTGGGATGAAATCACCGACCTTTGCAAAAAGTCGGTTGAAATCGTAAAGGAGGTCAGAGGAAATGGCTAAGGTTGTAACATTCGGCGAAATAATGCTTCGCCTCGCTCCCAACGGATATTACCGTTTCTTCCAGGACGATCAGCTCCAGGCAACCTTCGGCGGCGGTGAAGCCAATGTTGCGGTTTCTCTTGCAAACTACGGCATGGATTCCGTTTATGTCACAAAGCTTCCCGCTCATGCAATCGGTCAGGCGGCGGTAAATTCGCTTCGCTATTTCGGCGTTGACACAAGCAAAATTGTTCGTGGCGGCGACAGAGTCGGAATTTATTTCCTTGAAAAGGGCGCTTCTCAGAGGGGCAGCGTCTGCATATATGACCGTGCCCATTCGGCAATCCAGGAGGCTCAGCCGTCGGATTTTGATTGGGATTCCATCTTTGAGGGTGCCGATTGGTTCCATTTCACGGGCATCACTCCGGCTCTCGGCAAGAATCTTGTTGAAATCTGCAAGCAGGCCTGCGTTGCCGCAAAGGCAAAGGGCGTTAAGATTTCCTGCGACCTCAATTACAGAGGTAAGCTCTGGACAAGAGCCGAGGCAAGGGAGGCAATGACCGAGCTTTGCAAATATGTTGATGTCTGCATCTCCAACGAGGAGGACGCCAAGGATGTTTTCGGCATTGAGGCTGAGAATACCGATATTTACGGCGGAAAGCTCAACAAAGAGGGCTATAAATCGGTTGCAAAACAGCTTGCTGACAAATTCGGATTTGAAAAGGTTGCAATCACGCTCAGAACCTCAATTTCCGCAAGCGACAATGATTGGGCGGGTATGCTCTATGACGGCGAGAACTACTGCTTCTCAAAGGAATATCATCTGCATATCGTTGACAGAGTCGGCGGCGGCGACAGCTTCGGCGGCGGTTTGATTTACGCTCTGCTCAGCGGCAAGGACACTCAGTCGGCAATTGAATTTGCGGTTGCCGCATCTGCACTCAAGCACTCAATCGAGGGCGATTTCAACAGAATCGGCGTTGCCGAGGTTGAAAAGCTTGCAGGCGGTGACGGCTCCGGCAGAGTTCAGAGATAAAATGTGACTGCCGCACCAAACTAATACAAAAATAAACTAAATATAACAGAAAATGGCTTGTATCGGTTGAATTGCCGACACAAGCCATTCTCTTTTTGTTAAAAGGCAGCACTATTTTTTGATATTTTTTCCATTTTTACGCATGTGCGTATACGCACAAGCAAACTTTTTTGTAGAATTTTGTCGAGGTGGTTATTTTGCAGATTAAACAGGCGATCGTTTTGCGAATGCAGGATATATGCAATGAGAAAAGCATTCGGTTCAATGAGCTTGCAAACCGCTCGGGCGTTACGCCCTCAACCGTTTACAGCATGATGGATTCACGCCGCAAGGATTTGTCGGTTTCAACGCTTAAAAAGCTGTGCGACGGGCTTGAAATTTCGATTCCCGATTTTTTTGACAGCGATATTTTCAAAAATCTTGAGCAAGAAATGAAATAAGCGGAAGGAGCAAAAGCCATGAAGCGGTTTTCGGCGGCAGTTCTTGCCCTTGCCATGCTTTTTGTTTTCGCCTCTGAGGCTGTTTCAATGAAAATTGACGGCATTGACAACGGCGTTGACTGGGACGGCGCAACGGTCTACAATCTTCTGAGCGGAAGCAGTAACTGCGGCGTTACGCAGGGCTTTGTTAAGGTTAAATTCGACAACAAAAACAGCGCAGTTTATCTATGCTTTATGTTCATTGACCCCGCTCTGAAAAAAGACAATCTCAATGCGGGAATCTCGGTTCAGATTGAAGGCTCAACCCCTTTTGTGCTGACAATGAGCAATTCGCCGTCGGATTTTGACATTGACAGCTACAGCTGCAACGGCGCAATGACAATCAACGAGCATAACGGAGCAACCTGTGAAATGAGAATCGGCTTCAAAAGCGGCGTGCCTCAGAGGGTATCGGGCAGCGTCAGATTCATTGATGCTCAGGGCGTTCCGTCGAATTATTACGGCTTTACGCTTGTAAATGAAGAATATTCAGAGCCGACAAATCTGATAATCTCACCTACTGCGGATAATAAGGACCCCGCTTATAATCCCAATCTGCTGACCGAACGGTCAACAACAGCAAAAAGCGAAAAAACAACAAAGCCAAAAACCACAAAGGCAACAACAACCGAGTTTTATATTCAGACCTCGCCGCCCGTTACATACACGGGAAAAACAAAGGCTCAAACGACAAAACGCACATCGACAAAGACGGAACCGCAGAGCACGGCGAAAAGAGCCGAAACAACAAAGAAAAAACAGACAAGCCCCGCCGGCGCAACTGTATATTATTATGAAAAGGAAGTAATCATATCGGTTGTGACAGCCGAACAGCAGTCAACGCAAGCCGTTTCGGAAGTCCCGACAGTTTCAGAAATCGAGAAAGCCGCAGGGATTTCGCTCTCAAACGGAACAAAATATAAAAAAGTCGCAATCGCAATCGGATTTATTCTGTTTCTGACAATCGCCGCTGCGGGCACTATCGGCGCAAAGAAATCTCGCCCGACCTCCGAAAGCTCCGTTGCATCCGACACGGAAACAGACGATAATTCAAGCGGTGAAAGCAAAAACGAATAACTGATAAATCATCAACCGCCGACAGCTCGGCGGTTGATTTTTTTCGATGTTAATATATTGAAAAATAAAATAAAATTTTTTGAAAAAAAGGCTTGACATAGTCGGTTATCTTTGTTATAATAGGCAACGTTCCGAGCGAACAAGATATGCGAGAGTGGCGGAATCGGCAGACGCGCACGTTTGAGGGGCGTGTGGTAATCCCGTACGGGTTCAAGTCCCGTCTCTCGCACCAGAGAGGATTCCTTCAACGGAGTCCTCTTTTTCCTAAGCGGACAAAAGCTGTGTGCTCCGCCTCGGTGAGCCTGCACCGAGTAAAAGTTAATTCAGGTTAGCGGATTAAGCTGAAAAAGTAAGTCACCGACTGAAAAAGTACGCTCCGCCTCGGCTTCCCGACCGTGTAAAATTTACGGGAATTAAATTTGCGGATATGGCGGAATTGGCAGACGCGTTAGATTCAGGTTCTAATGAATGCAAGTTCGTGCAGGTTCAAGTCCTGTTATCCGCACCAAACAGTACAAATCCGAACCTTATGCCAATCGGCGAAGGGTTCGGATTTGTTGTTTTTCATTGATTATCCTATTTTGAGTTCATATCTCAGAAGAAGCTTTTGAATTTATCTTTATTTCTTCGACTATGCAATTTATTTTGCCGGGGGAACATTCAATGTCAGATCCGTCAGCGGGAATGAACAGCACGGATGAATGCAGCCAAATTTGTGGTCTGCCAAACGGCGATACTCCATATTTTCCGGCACATAGACTTTGCCCGAAATCAGATGTGAATGGCAGAAACCGCATTCGCCGCTTCTGCAACGGGCAGGTACGGCGATTCCGTTCTTTTCGAGAATCTGCATTACGGAATCAGATGTTGAACCTGTCACTGTCTTTGTTTCGTCCTGAATTGTCACGGTTATGCTGACGGTTTCAGGCACATCCGACGGATAATCGGGCTGATTCTTCGGGTCGTGGAATTCTCCGAACATCTCATGGCGGATAAATTTGCGTTCAAGGTTCAGCTTTTCAAGCTCCTTATCTGCAAACGCATACATCTGCTGAGGTCCGCACAAAAAGACTGAATACGGCTCGTTTTCGGGTGCATATTTCTTTATGACTTCTGCTGTGATGAAGCCTCTCTCCGCACCCTCGGGAAGAACGCAGTCTGCGTCACTGAGAACATGCACGACTTTGAATTTCGGCGTACGGGCAGCAATTTCATCGAGCTTTTCACGGAACAGAATATTATCCTGATTGCGACTGCCGTAAAGCAAAGTCAATTCAAAATCTTCATCGCCGTCGGCAATTGCGCTTGCCATGGAAAGAAACGGTGTTATACCGCTTCCGCCTGCAAGGCCGATAACTTTTGACGCATCACGAAGCGGCTGATATTCAAAATTACCTGACGGTGCCGAAACCTCAACCTCGGTTCCGACTTCCCAGTTATTCAATATGTAATTTGACAGCAAACCGCCGTCAACACGCTTGATTGTCAGTTCATAAAAGCCTTTTAACGAGTCAGATGGAGAAGATGAGATTGAATAAGCTCTTGTAATCGGCAGACCTGCAACCTGCTGAAATACCGTCAGATATTTGCCTGCGCCGAAATATGCCAAAGCAGAAGTGCCCCTTGACGAGTCGGGAACAAGCGTAAAACTCTTGCAGTCTGAGGAGCGTTCTGTTACGGCGGAAACTTTAAGATACTGACGCTTCGGGTGAAGCGCTCTTGCAAGCTCTTTTGCGTGGTCGGCTTCGGCGGGAATCTCGGCGGCTCCCGATTCAAAGCGTGCTTGTCTGTTGCCGAGCATGGGCAAAAATGTTCTCATGGGTAAAGATTTAATCGGACTTGCCATCTTATTTTCCCTCCTTTAATGCCTTGAGAGTGAGTTTGGCGGCCTTTTCGCCGGTATAGTAAGCGCAGAAGTAACCGTCACCACGCTCCTGAGATGCGCCGCAGAACAGGAAATTGTCAAACGGTTGGTCTTTTGCAAAGCTGACCGTTCTCGGAATCATGCTGTCCCACATATCGAGGCGGTAACCGTAGGGTGTGCCTTGCGGTGTGTTGAGATAACGGGCAAATGTCGGCGGAAGTGCAACCTCAATTTCTTCAATGAAAGGCTTGATTGAAATATTCAGAGCTTTTTCGCAGGTTTCAATCATATCTTCCGCAACCTTATTTTTGAACTTTTTATAATCCTGCGGACGGACATCTTTCATAACATCGCCGTAGGTCATTGTCGTCAGGAAAAGCTGAGATGTTCCCGGAGGTGTGCAGTCGGGAATAATCTCATTGAGACAGTTGATGATGCAGTAGCCGTTGCCGAAATCTTTGCAAGCCGCATGCTGATCGTCGGATTGCAGGGTCGGTGCAATGAATACGGAATAATCGGTAATACCGAGTTCTTCTTTGGTTCTGTTCATGCCGAGATAGACCGTGGTCAGCGTGACTGCGGTCTCACGGGAATTTGCCATGCGAAGCTGTTTTTCGGGAATCTCTTCTTTTTCAAACAGATCGCTCCACGCAGTAGTCGGCATACAGTTGCAGATGAAGTGCTTTCCGTAAACCTCTTTTTCGCCGTTGATGACAACGCCTGCCGGCTTGCCGTCTTTCATGATAACCTTGGTAACTTCGGAATTGTACCAAATGTTGCCGCCGTTAAGTCGGATTACCTCATCAAGCGCAAGACTCATTTCATGGCTTCGTAAATGCGGAATTCCCGTGCCGTTCTTGACATAGGCATTGAGCACGGTCATATAATATAAGAAGTCAAACCGTGCGCCGGGTGAACCCATGTAGCTCCAATAGGTCGAGTAAATTCCCTGAGCCTTTTTGGGCATACCGAGCGCATCCAATCCCTCGTTGAGCGTATGCGAAGTCATTCGCATGAAATCCGGCACATACTGAATAAGTTTCGGAATATTCGGGATTCCCTCGCCGTCTCCGAGGTATTCAAACGCCTGATACATCCGCTCCGAAAGCTCAAACGCTTTCATTGCACTGTCATACGAGCCGGGTACAATTTCGTCAAGCTTGCGTGAAAATGCCTCAAAGCCCACAGGCATACGGGCATCGACGGTAACCTCCACGCCGTTTTCGTTGACAAAGGTGTCAGTGTCGCCGGGCTTTGCCGGAATAACAAGCCGGAAAGTGGAATCGTGCTTATACCAGTCTGTTCGGGCATTAAGCTGATTGAAAAGTATTTCAACCGTACCGGGTTCTTCGGGAGTGCCTATACCGCAAAGCTCATGCAAAGACGGCTCAAATTCAAATCTTCCTCTGACAAAAGACGAAGCCGAACCGCCGGGTATATTGTGGCGTTCAAGCAGGAGCGTTGAAGCGCCTGCTTTTGCGCAAGTTGCCGCAGCCGCAAGACCGCCGTTTCCTGCGCCGATAATTATTACATCATATTCTTTCATTGCGCATCTCCTTTGAATGTTTGATTATTTAAAAACAATTTGGTGAAATACACATCTGTTTTATGATTAAGTTTTTTTAATAATTATAAAACTAAAGCAAAAAAGTCAATGAATTAATTCTATTGGCAACCTGATTTTTGCAGGAATTCAGCCGAGAATACGTTCGCTGACAATAATCTTCATTTTATCGGGTCGCCTTGTTGTGATATTATCGGGCGCAAGCGAAAGCACACGGTAAATATCAAAATCGCTGTCTGCAGTCCAGATTGAAACAAGCAATCCCGCATCATGAAACGCCGACACAATTTCTTTTGTGGCATTATCCTTGCTGAAATTAATGCCTATCGCTCCGCTTTCCGATACCGTTCTGACAAGCGATTCAATATAATCTGTATCCTTGTTTTTAGACTTTTCAATATCAACATTCAGATAATAGCAAACTTTCGGGCTGTCACGCCTTACGGCATCCAGAAAATCAAGATTGACTCCGGTGTAAAAAATGCGGTCAAGAAGTCCGTATTCTTCCGCAAGCCTCTGAACTTCGGCAAGATTTGCCGTGCTTTTTATATCGACATTGGCACGGAGCATTTCATATTCGGAAAGCTTTTTGAACGCTTCCTCAAGAGTGACTTCGCCGCCTTTGGGGGCATCATGCGAAAGAACAGGGATATTATCCGATGAAAAATTGAGGTCAAATTCAACTATCAGAGCGCCGTTTTCAGCGCCTTTTTCAATTGATTCAAGACTGTTTTCTGGGGTATCTACACAGCCCGTATGTGCAGTATAAGTAAAGCCTTCCGGTAAAGACGTTTTGTCTGATTTGTATTCATTGAACCGTTGTAGTCTCATGTAAAAACAACCTCCGACAACGCATGCCGCAACGAAAGAAACGCATATCACCGCTGATACAATTTTTGTTTTATTCTTCATGTTTTCTCTCCTGTTCCGGAATTCTTATATTTATACCGATATATTTTATAATAGCAGAAACACTTACATTATTCAAGTTATTATTTTGTTTGTAATAATGTAATATGCTCGCCAAATATGCCGTATCGGCTTGACTGAAAACATTATGTTTGATATGATTAAATCAACATCAACATTATTATGTAAAGGTGACTGAAAAAACTATGATATTTGCAAATCATGCGCATGTTTTTCCTAAAGAGATTAAGCCCGAGGGCACGGTTGACTGTCTTATGCGATTTTTGGACGAATGTGAAATTGACAAAGCGGTTGCTTTTGCTCCGTTTGACGACAGGTTTCACGAGGCGGGCTTTGAGGGCAGTCCGAACGACTGGCTAGCAAAGCAGATAAAGGGCAACGACAGGCTTGTCGGCTTCGGCACGGTTGATTTTTCCAAAAACAGGAGAGACGAGGTTGACAGAATAGCTTCGCTCGGCTTCAAGGGTATTAAACTGCATCCGCCTTATCAGGAATTTGTTATCGACGGTCCCGAGGCGTTCGAGGTTTACGACAGAGCACAGGAGCTTGGGCTGTTTATCTCATTCCATTCGGGAATGCATTGGCACAGGCTCAGGGATAACCGTGTGCTTCTGTTCGACGAGGTTGCGTGGAATTTTCCGAATCTGAAATTCAGCATGGAGCATATCGGCGGCTATCATTTCTTCAAAGAGGCTCTTGCCGTTATGTGCAACAACTCTCGCAGGGGCGGCAATGTGTTTGCGGGCTGGACAAGCGTCGGCAACCGCAAGGGCAAGGGCGACGAATGGGCGCTGACTGACGAGGAGCTTGAAACGGTTATTTATCAGACGGGAGAGGATCGCAGCATTTTCGGGCTTGATTTTCCCTATTCAAAGCCCGAGCATATCAAAGCCGAGATTGCAAGAATTAATCGGCTTGATTTCGGCGAAGAATGCAAGGAAAAAATTCTCGGCAAAACGCTCGAAAGAGTTCTGAAATAAATTATCCGAAAATATTAATTATTTACGGCTTACGGCTTGAGTCTGTACGATTCAAGCCTTTTATTTTTCAATTTCTCGTATTAATTAAATATTTTAATTAATTTTGACATTTTTTTTGAACTTTTTTATGGTTTTTTGTTGCCAATTGATAAATATTATGTTATCCTTTTATAAATATATAAATCAAAGAGAGGAAGGATTCTATTGAGCGGTTTTTTCGGCAAGGTCAAATGGCTCTTCAATGAAATTAAAACTCATTGGAACACCCCCGCAGAGGGCAAATATGTGCCCTACAAAGAATACAAAGATGTTATCCTGGCTGTCGGCAGTAACTATGCAGGTTCAAAGGTGCTGGAGTACATCGGATTTTTCTCCTCGTGCTACCTCATCATGCACCATTACAAGCTGCCTTATCTCACCTTTTCGGTTATCGGCATTCTGAATATGCCTCTCGGCTATATTTCGGCGCTGATGTGGTGGTTTGTCTGCGACAATCTCGGTTTTCTTCCGAAAAAGACCGAAAGAAAGTTTTACGCCGCATATCTCGCCATGGTTCTGTTCGGAATTTCAACCATTGTTTTTGACTATTCGCATCTTTTCAATCAGTCAAGCGCTTTCATTACATATCTTAACGGGCTTGAGGGAATGAACGCCACCGCCTGCTTCAAAACCTTCGGAACTCACTTCCTTTATACAGGCTGGGTCGGCGCAAGAAACATTTTCTGGCGTAAAATCCTGCTCCCGAAATACGGAAGATATAAATATTCGCTTTACTGCGATGTTATCCCCAAATGTATAATGGTTATCCTCATCGGCTGGCTGCCCGTCTATAATATTCCCGATGTTGCAACGAGAGTATGGGTTGCCAATCTCCTCTTTGCCGCCTACAATGTTTTCGGCTTTGCCAATAACCTTGAAATCTGCACAAGAAGCATCAGCCCGAATTTGCAGGAAAGAATCCTTGTCCGCAGCTATCCCGTTAAACTCTCTCACTTTTTCAACACAATCGTTGCAATCATTCTGCCCGTAATCATCGGTTCGCTCAGATATGAATGGGCTGATATCAATGTTTACAGATATGTTATCCCCATAACCTTTATTACCCTTGCAACAATGACAATGATATTTGCAGGCAGAATCAAGGAGAGAATACCCCAGCCGCCCGTTGAAAAGAAGGTTCATATTAAATTCTGGGACGGCATGTTCGGCGTTCTTCACAACAAATATCTGCTTATCAACACCATTGTCGGCCTTATCGATTCGCTCGGCAACGGAATGCTTCCGTTCACGACTATTCTTTATCTCTACACCTTCCGCCTGAGCGGACTGCCTTACAGCCTTCTGATTGCGCTGATTTCATTTGCGGGCACTCCGCCCGATCTGCTTTCGCCCTATTTCCTCAAACGGTTCTCATACAAGCAGATTATGATATTCTATCAGCTTTCAAGAGCGATAGGCAACGGACTTATCGCCGCCGCAATGTGGTTCTGCGGAGACAATGTTAATCTTTGCGGCATAATCTGCGTTGTTGTTCTGTTCTTCATGGAAATGACAAAGACCGTGCCCACGACCGCAAGCCACGACATGAATGTCCGTATCGGCGACTATCAGATGTATCTTTCGGGCGAACGCCTTGAAAGCTTCTCGGGCGTTTTCGGCTGGTTCACGGGACCCATCACATCCTTTGTCGGCCTTATCATTCCGCTCCTGCTTCTCAAATACGGCTTTAACAGCAACTGGGATGTTCTTTTCATTGACGATTGCAGAAGAAATATTATTGTTATCCCCATTATCGTTGATGTTATAGGTTATTTCCTTATGACTATTCCGTATCTGTTCTGGGATTATGACAGCAAAAAGCAGAACATGGTTATGGAAGTTCTTAAACGCCGTGCGGAAGTTACCGAAAAAGAAGCAGAAAAAGAGCATGTTTCCGTTTCGGGCGGATATTTAGGATAATCGGAGGTGTTACGGTATGAGAAAAAAAGAAAAGAAAATTAAAAATGCTGTTGAAGAACCGATTCATCTCGATATCCCCGAGGACGAAATATGGACTTACCGTGTTGAGGGCTTGGCTGCGCCGCATGTTAATAAGCCTTACAAGCATTACGGGCTGAAGAAGGTTATTTTCGCTCTCGTTATCATAGTTGCCGTTTCGATTTCGTGCTATTTCAGCGTCAGAACGGTTCAGAAAGATACTTTTGAATATGATCAGAAGCAGTCGGGTTATGAGCTTTCAAAGTTCAGCAACACGGGCTATCTGACCACGCTCGATATCGACTATGTTTCAAGTATAGAATATGACCGCACCAATCCTGATACTTCGACAAACTATAAAATCATTAAGGATGAAACCAAGCCCGTAACATCGGTTCGCCAATACGCTCTGAACTGCGACGAAAACATTCAGACAATCAATATCGGAGCGGGCGTTACCTATGTTGACCCAAAAGCGTTTTATTCCTGCTGGGCGCTCAGGCAGATTGAGGTTGACGAAAACAATCCCAATTACTGCGACATCGACGGAGTATTATATAATAAGGATAAAACTGAAATAATCTGCCGCCCCTGCGACCATGACACATACCTTGCCGAAAAATACGGCTACGCAAAATATGACGCAAGCGGCTACAGAATCGAGCCGACACCCGAGGACGAAAACTACGAGCAGTATGTCAATGATGTTATGACCTTCGTTGTGCCCTCAACGGTCACTAAAATCGGTCAGCTTTGCTTCAACTATGCAAACATGACGACGGTTTATCTGCCCGAGGGGCTGAAAGAGATTGAAACGCTCGGCTTTTTCGAGATTCCTCTGCTTGCAAATATTTACAGCTATAAATCCGACAAAGAAATTACCGATTCTCATTTCACCTCGGAGGAGGCACTCGGAGAGGTATATTTATCTCTGCCCGAGGGACTGGAAAAAATCGGTTCGGACGCTTTCAGCTATAATCAGGATCTGACCTATATTTATATTCCCGAGAGTGTAACTCAAATCGGTCATCACGCATTCTGGGACACCGTTTATAAAGAGAACAAAGAGCTTAAAGGCGTTACGGAAATCAATGTCGCCCGCTCGGAGGACGATTTCAAAGCCGGCGTCAAAACGGGAAACAACTGGAGACCCCAGTATGACTATTTGCTTTTCAAAAAGAGCATTAATGTAGTTTACGGCTCTGAAAGAAAAGCAGGCTGACGGCTGTCGCACTAAACAAAAATCAAAAGCAACTTGTATTTTCGATTTATCATCGTTGAAATACAGGTTGCTTTTCTTTTTGATTTAAAGAATACCCCAAAATAATCGTTCATAATAATGAAAAATTTTTTGAACTAAAATAAGTGTTTGATTTATTCTTATATTTTATTCAGCGATTTTTCTTTATATTTCAACAAATTTTTGTTTTATTCATTATTTTATATGAACTTTATTCTGTAATTCATTCTGTATTTTATTATTGTTTTTTATATGTTATAATTCTGTATATTTTCAGAAAAGGACTTGATATTCAATGAATCTTGAACTTGCGGCATTTATACTTTATTTTGTTGTGGTTCTCGGAATCGGTCTTTTTTTCTTCCTGCGTTCAAAGAACGGCGGAGAAAAAGACTATTTCCTCGGCGGACGCAGCATGGGACCCTGGGTTACGGCAATGAGCGCTCAGGCATCCGACATGAGCGGCTGGCTTCTCATGGGCTTCCCCGGCAGTATCCTTGCTTTCGGCATGGGTCAGGTCTGGATCGGCATCGGTCTTGCCCTCGGCACTTCGCTTAACTGGATTTTCGTTGCAAAAAGGCTTCGCAGATTCTCAAAAGCCGCCAACGATTCCATCACCCTCCCGCAGTATCTTTCAAACCGCTTTTTAACCAAAAATCCTGCCTTGCAGATAATCTGTGCGCTTGTTTTCCTCGTATTCTTCACGATTTATGTTGCTTCAAGCTTCGTTGCAGGCGCAAAGGTTTTCGGTCAGGTTTTCCCGCCGCTTGCAGATAAGCCGACAGTTGCTCTCCTGATTTTTGCGGCTATCATTATTATCTACACCTTCCTCGGCGGCTTCAAGGCTGTTTGCTGGACGGACTTCTTCCAGGGAATTATGATGCTCGTTGCGCTTCTTGCAGTCCCCATCGTTCTCTATTGGGCAAAAGATCTTGATATGTCCGTTTTCGACACAACTCTTGAAAACTCAATCAATCTCAATCCGTTCTCTGCAAGCTGGCAGGATATCGTATCCGGTCTTGCATGGGGTCTCGGATATTTCGGAATGCCCCACATTCTTGTCAGATTCATGTCAATCAAAAACTCAAAGATGATAAAGAAATCTGCAACAATCGGTATTATCTGGGTTATTCTTTCGCTTGGCGCAGCCATTGCCATGGCAATTCTCGGCAGAGCATATACAACAAGTGCTGCTCTTGTTGAGGCAGGCAAGCAGGAACTGATTTTTGTTACTCTTGCAAAAGACCTCTTCCCCGCATTTATTGCAGGTCTCCTGCTTTCGGCTATTGTTGCGGCGGCAATGAGTACGGCTGATTCTCAGCTTCTTGTTGCTTCCTCATCTTTCACAAGCGATATTTATAAGCCCGTTTTCCGCAAGAACGCTTCGGATAAAGAAACCCTCTGGGTCGGCAGAATTGTTGTTCTTATCATTGCCGTTATTGCTTTCTTCATAGCCAACAGCAAGGGCGACGGCGCACAGAGCATTATGAACATGGTCGGCAACGCCTGGGGCGGCTTCGGCGCAGCGTTCGGACCTGTTATCATTCTTTCTCTGTTCTGGAAGCGCTTCACTTATAAAGGCGCTATCGCAGGCGTTATCGGCGGCGCTGTTACCGATGTTCTTTGGCTCATGTTCCTGACCGAAAGCACCGGAATCTATGAGCTTCTTCCCGGCTTCATTGTCGGCGCACTTTGCAGCATTATCGTTACTCTCCTTGATAAGAAGCCCGGCAAGGATGTTGACGAGCTTTATCAGAGAGCGATTGACGCAAGCATTGATGACTAAACTCAGTGATTTTCAGCTCTGAAGTTCTTGAACACACACCTCAATGATTATCAGAGCTGAATCACTTTGCATAAGCAAAGCCCTCCCGTGTCGTATCACCGATTCGGGAGGGTTATTCTTATTGGATGTATTATTTGTTTTTATAGTCTCTGACAATTTTAAGGGTTGTCGTTTTCGGGAATTCCTCGTCTCTGACTCTGACCTTGCCGATATTCTTGAACAGAGGCATCTTGCGGTTAAATTCATTGACATCGTGCTGGATTCTGCCCCTTGCGTCAGGATAATCTTCTTCATTGAGGAAGAATTCGGCAACAATCTTTTTGTTCTCCTCGTAAACAAGAACCTCTTTAACATAGTCGATTCTTGAAAGCTTGTCCTCAAGCTCCTCGGGAGAAACATTTTTGCCGTTTGAAAGAATGATAAGATTCTTCTTTCTGCCAACCATGAACAGGAAGCCGTCCTCATCGATTCTGCCGTAATCGCCCGTCTTGAACCATTCGCCGTCAAAGGCCTCTGCTGTTGCCTCGGGCTCGCCGTAGTAGCCCTGCATAACATTGTCGCCCTTAACATAGATTTCGCCGACGCCTTCTTCATCGGGGTCAACTATCTTTATTTCACAGCAGTCAAGCGGAACGCCTACGCTGCCGAATTTGTATTTATCGGGTCGGTTGCAGGTGATTGCGGGCGAACACTCGGTTGCGCCGTAGCCGTTATAAATCTCAATGCCGAAATCATGCATTCCCTTTTCATATTTCGGGTCAAGGTTTGCCGCACCGCAGACAATCATGTTAAGGTTGCCGCCGAGATTATCAAGAATCTGCTTGAAAATCTTGCGTCTCTTGTCAATGCCGATTTTCATAAGGGCGTTGCTGATTTTAAGACCCTTTTTGAGAATATCCTCTCTGCCCATTTTTCTTGCCGTTTTCCAGATACGGTCGTAAATCGTTTCAACAACCAGCGGAACGGCGGAGAAGTTATAGGGCTGATACTTTTTAAGGTCGCCCTGAATATCCTTGAGGCTGTCGCAGAGATAGCCCCACTCGGTAATGATATAGGTTGAAAACAGTGCGCTGACCCATGCGTATGAATGGTTAAGGGGCAAAAAGCCGATTGCGTGCCTGCCCGAAAGCGCTCTGCATGAGGATGAGCAGTTGATGGCAATGTTTTTGTGAGAGAGCATAACGCCCTTGCTCTTGCCCGTTGTTCCCGAGGTGTATGAAATGCAGGCGAGATCTTCGGGCTGAACATCTGCATCAAGGAAAGCCGTGTTGCCTGCATCAAGAGAATCCGCACCCTTTTTGAGGTATTTCGGGAAATTTGCCGTGCAGAAATACTGCATTTCGGGCATACCCTCGGTCGCTTTGAATTCATCAACCGCAGGCTGGAATTTCGGGGTGTAAACCAATGCGTCGCAGTCGCAGCGAATAAGCTGATCCGCAAGATCCTCAACGGGAAGCTTGCAATCCATCGGAACGGAAATGTTGCCGCCGACAAGGGTTGCATAATAGGCGAGCATCCACTCAAAGCAGTTTTCGCCGATTATCGCAATCTTTTTCTTGCCGTCAAGACCTTTAAGATAAAAGAAAGTGCCGATTGAGCTGATCTTGCGCCAGGTCTGATTATAAGTCGTTGTGCATTCATTTTTCTCGCTGTCGAGATAAACAAACTGTTTTTTGTCGCCGCCGACCTTGGTTCCTTTAACGACGATCTCCTTGATTGTCAAGTAATTCGGGATGTTTTTGTTACCCAAATTTGAATGTTGCTTTTTCAATTTTATTACCAACCTTTATTCAAAATCTGTCAAAAGACGGGTTTGTTATTTAGTATTTTATCACAAATTCATTGATTTTTCAACAAAAACATCTTGCTTTTTCTCAGACAATAGTGTATGATTAACTGAATAATGTTTTGTGTCGGGAGAAAAAGATGAGAATTTTTATCGTTTGCATAATAGCTTGGTTCATTGCGCAGCTTATAAAAGTTATAATTAATTCAATAAAATATTTGAACGCAAAACGAAAGGGTCTTGAAAGGCGCAAAGTTACAATCCATACTCTGTTTAAGCTTGGCGGAATGCCGAGTTCTCACACCGCAACGGTCATTGCTCTTTGCGGCTGCGTCGGCTTACACAGCGGTTTTGACTCCGATGTTTTTGCCGCCTGCGGCGTTTTTGCGTTTATCGTTATGTTTGACGCTTTCAAGGTCAGACTCCCCGTCAGCCGACTGACAGACGCTTTCAACCGACTTCAGGCAAAGGTCTGCGGCGTTGACGCAACCGATGTTAAAAAGGTTGAGGGACACACGATTCCCGAAATCATCGGCGGATTCATCGTCGGCGCATGCGTTGCGCTTTTCATGGTCAAGGTTGTCGGAATTTTTGAATTTTAATTATAATGAAAATATATTCAATCCGCATTTCGGAAATCGAAAAATCAAATTTTGAAGAATGGTTCTCCGAAATGAGCGAAGAACGCAGGGCTGAGGTATTAAGGCTTAAATCTGCCGAAAAGCAGGCACAGAAAATTGCGGCTCATCACCTTTGCCGCAGTTCAATATCGGAGTTTTGCGGAATTCCAAAAGAAAAAATCCGTTTTGCACGAACCGAATTCGGAAAGCCGTATGCCGTCGGTCTGCCTGTTCATTTCAGCGTCAGCCACAGCGGAGATTACGCCGTCTGCGCCGTTTCGGAAAATGAAATCGGAATTGATATTGAAAAAATCCGTGTAATCAACCCGAACATTGCCAAAAGATTCGCTTCGGAAAATGAAACCGAGTATATTTCTGCTAACGAAAACGGATTGTTTGAAATCTGGACTTTGAAAGAGGCTTATTTCAAATGCGTCGGCACGGGTCTCGGCTCGGATATAAAAAGCGTTTCGTTCAGCATTCAGCCGAGCGGAATTATCTGCTCAAAAAGCGGATTTGAATGTTCATTTCCCGAAATCGGGCAGGGATATATTTGCTCTGTCTGCGAAAAAACATAATTATTCAAATCCTATTTTCAATGCAAAATGACAATGGCTTGTGTCGGTAATTCAACCGATACAAGCCATTAAAGTTATATTTAGAATTAAAAACTATTATTCTTTGCTTTTCGTGATTTTAAAAATCCGTTTCAATTATTTTATATTTTGCAGATAATCAAGCGATTCGGCAAGCTCCGAGGGGTCGCTGAAATTCCATCTGTAAAGCTCGATAATGTAGTCGCCCTTGTAACCGGCATTTTCCATTATCGAAAACAGATTTTTATAATCAAAATTGCCTTTTGACGGAGGCAGACAGTCGTTGGTCGGCGAATTGTCGCTGACATGGATATGAATGATGTCATTTTTGAATTCTTTTGCAAATTCAAGAGGGGAATAGCCTGCTCTGACAGCCTGCTTGATGTCGAACACCATTTTGAAGTCATCGCCGAGCGCTTTTTTCATCATACGAAGAAAAACAGGCGTTTCGCTGAAATGGCGGTTAACATTTTCCTGAGCAACGGTAACTCCGAACTCCTTGCCCGTTTCAATGAGCTTTGAAAAGCGGCTGAAATATTCGGGAGCGGTGATTTTTCCGGGCACGAGAGAGCCGTGAATGATTGAAATGCCCGCTCCGACAGCCTGAGTGAATTCAAAGCACCGTTTGTAAAAATCAATAGCGTCAAGATAACGCCGCTGATATTCCCCGAAAAGCATGTAGGTTTCGGAGAAGGAGGAAAACGGATGAACGGAGACAATTCGGATTCCGTATTCGTCTTCTATTCTGTTGAGAATTTTGGCAAAATCGAGGGAGGTTTCGCTCTCAGAGTTCAGAAAAACCTCGCAGGTCTTTACTCCGAGCTTGCCGAGCTGCTCAAGGGCGTCCTCGGTGTTTTGCGGATAAAGGCACGCAGTTGAGATTCCGATTGACATTCAGGTCAGTCCTTAATTGGTAAAATTTTAGGTTTGAAACCGATACCTCCGGTAATGTATAATCATTATGTATCAGGGAGGTTTGTTATGAAAAAAATATTTTTTTCACTCCATCGCTCATCAAAAGCGGTGCTCGTTATCGGAGCGGCGGCGATGGCTTTGGTGCTTTTTGCTTCAACGGTATTATTCGTCGGCGCAGGCAGAGTGTTCGACTATTATCCCGCAGTTGAGATAAGCGAAAAGCTGCTTGCGGGGGTAAGACCGATGAGCGTTGCGGTCAGCGCAGGCTCTCTGAGCCTTGAATATTTAGCAAAGCGAAAAGAGAACTGACTGCTTCTAAATTATAGCACAACATAATCCAAATATCAAGGATTCGGGGAAAACAAAAAGTCGGGTGAATTTTTATTTTTCATCTCGACTTTTTTTATATGTTGTGATATTATGATTTTATCAATTATATTCCGGAGGGATAAAAATGCTCAGAGTTGCAATGCTGTCAAAGTGGCATGTTCATGCAGAAGGATATGCCAATGAATTCTTGAAAACGGGAAAGGCTGAGATAACCGCCGTTTGGGATGAAAACGCCGAAAGAGGCTCGGAATGGGCAGAGTCGCTCGGCTGTGATTTTGAAAAAGATATCGATACTCTGCTTGCAAGAGACGATGTTGACGCAGTATGCTGCTGCACTCCGACTTCAATGCACACCGAGGTTTTGCTCAAAGCGGCAAAGGCCGGCAAACATATTTTTACCGAAAAAACGCTTGCGGCAACGGTTAAGGAATGCAGAGAAATCGAGAAAGAGGTCAATGAAAACGGCGTTACCTTCGCAATCTCGTTCCCGAACAAGTCATGGGGCATTGTTAAGTTCATAAAAGAACAAATCGAGAGCGGAAAGCTCGGAAAAATAACCTGCGTCAGAATCAGAAACGCTCACGACGGGGTCAGCGGCGGCTGGTTGCCCGATTATTGGTTCATAAAAGATGACTGCCAAGGCGGCGCAATGATGGATCTCGGCTGTCACCCGATGTATCTTCTGGCTTATTTCTGCGGAATGCCGAAAAAAGTGACGGGCATTGCAAATTCGGCTTTCGGAACTCCCGTTGACGACAATGCGGTTGCGGTTATTGAGTTCGAGAGCGGCGCAATCGGCGTTTCCGAAACCTCGTTTGTTTCTTATTCTTCGCCTTATACCATTGAGGTTCACGGAACCGACGGCATTATTCTCTGGCAGGACGGCGAGCTGAAATATAAAACGAAAGAGACTGAAAAGCTGAACAGGGGATTCATCACCCCCGATGCTCTGCCGAGCTCCGACGCTTCGCCGATTCAGCTTTTTGTTGATGCCTGCATTAACGGAACGGGTTCGCCTGCGGGAATGGGTCTGAGCGACGCCGCCGACCTTGCAAGGCTTCTTGAAAACGCTTATAAATCATATGAAACGGCAAAAACCGTTGAAGTTACGGAGGAATGATTATGAAAGCCGAACTGCATGATTACGATATTTTCCCGAAGGTTTTTCCTGCGGGTAAAGAAATAAAAATAACTGTAAAGCCTCTCGGCAAACACGCCGAATTCAAAAATCCCGAAAACATGACCGTTAAGATTTTCGGTCTCAACGACGGCTCACCGAATGATTATCCCGAAAGGCATAACGGCACGGAGGTTCCGTTTGAATTTGACGGAAGCGTTCATTTTTCTTTCACTTTCCCCACGGAGCAGAGATATTTTGTCAGATTCTTTGATAAAGAAACCAATAAAAGATTTCTTCAGCTCAGCGTTTATGCGCTTGAAGAAGATTTGTGCGGCAGATATCCGTTTATAGGCGATTTACATATGCATTCTTTCCGCTCGGACGGCGGTCAGGCTCCCGAAATCGTTGCGGCAAACTACAGAAAATACGGCTATGATTTTATGGCGCTGACCGACCACCGCCGCTATTATCCGTCGTTGGAGCTTATTGATTCATTCAAAGATGTTCCCATTGAGATGAACCTTATTCCGGGCGAGGAGGTTCATATGCCAAAGGCACCCGGATATATCAACGATGTTCATATCGTCAATTTCGGCGGCAATTTCTCAATCAACGCTCTTGTTGAGGGCTCTGAGAATGAAGAAGCAGGCACGGATAAAAAATACCGTTCATATAACGGAGCGGATTGCCCCGATGTTATGACCGTTGAGCAGTTCAGAGAGGAAGTCTGCGCTCTTGCGGAAAAGCTTGATATTCCCGAGGGCATTGAACGCTTCACTTATGCCTGCTGTGTATGGGAATTTGAAAAAATCAGAGAGGGCGGAGGACTCGGCATATTCTGCCACCCCTATTGGATTTCAAATCTCTATCAGGTTCCCGTGAGCTTCACGGATTATATGCTTGAAACTCATCCGTTTGACGCTTTTGAGGTTCTCGGCGGCGAGGATTATTATGAGCAGAACGGTTTTCAGACCCTAAAATATTATGAAATGAAATCAAAGGGAATCAACTTCCCGATTGTCGGCAGCACCGACACTCACCAGTCGTTTAACTCATCAAAGGGATTCGTTGCCGAAACCATGGTTTTCGCCCCGAAGAACGAAAAGGATTCAATAATTTCTTCAATCAAAGATTATTATTCGGTTGCGATTGATACCATCGGCAGCGATTATAAGCTTGTCGGCGATTACCGCCTTTCGGTTTATGCGAGATTCCTGCTTGAGGATTTCTTCCCGCTTCACGATGAGCTTTGCTTTGAAGAGGGCAGGGCGATGAAGGACTATGCCTGCGGAGTTGAGGGCGCAAAGGGAACCCTTGAATTTATCGGCGGCAGAATGAAAAAACAGAGAGAAAAATACTTTGCTTTCTGAAATATCGGACAGATTTGACGCTGTGGGGTAAAATTCCCCACAGCTTTTTTTGTGTCCGTTTATTTTGACGAAATTAATGAATATAATATGATTAAAGTTGAAATGAGGGATTCAGATGAAAGTATTGAAAAGCACAAAATGGCTTTATATTGCATTTTGCCTGCTCTTAATAGGGACAGGATTATGCATGGCTATATGGCCGACTGTATCGATGACGGTGATGAACTACATCATCGGTGCGCTGATATTAGCTTTCGGAATAATCAGAATAGTCGGTTATTTTGCGGATGATTATTACTGCATTGCCTTTCAGTTTGATTTGGCGTTGGGGATTTTTGCTTCGGTTATCGGCATTGCAGTATTAATCCATCCGAAATGGATAATGGCGTCATTGCCGATTGCGATTGGTCTGTTTGTTTTGGTTGACGGATTGTTTTCGGTTCAGAGTGCGATTGACGCAAAAAAATTCGGCATTCGCCGCTGGTGGCTGATTCTGATTTTCTCGATACTGACGGTCGGAATAGGGCTTGTGATGATTTTCAATCCCGTGAGAAGCGCAAAGGTTCTTGCCGTTATAACGGGCATTGCGCTCATTGCATCGGGCGTTGAAGCGCTGATTGTTGCGCTCCAGACCGTTAAAATCAAAAAAGCCGTCAAAGACCGTTCGCCCATTGAAGTTGATTATATTGAAATAGACGAAAGAAAGGATAATTGAAATGAGCTCAAAGAGCGAAACTTTTGCAAAGTATG
The DNA here is from genome assembly GCA_051881575.1 of Acutalibacteraceae bacterium. GTDB lineage: Bacteria > Bacillota > Clostridia > Oscillospirales > Acutalibacteraceae > CAG-177. Next base: position 32,890 of record JBJEQD010000163.1, read on the forward strand.
TGTGGATTTTTGCGGTTTGCTGTGTCACCGGTTTTGTTGTTGAAACTCTTTGGTGTTATTTCAGACACGGCTACATCGAGAGCCGCAAATCGCTTGTCTACGGTCCGCTGAGCGTTGCCTACGGAATGGGCGGAGTGCTTCTGACGGCTGTTCTGAGCCACTTCCGCACCTCGTCGCTGTGGCAGGTATTCCTTGTCTCTTTCCTCGTCGGCACGGTTGCCGAATATATCTGCTCGCTCGGTCAGGAGATCGTTTTCGGCTCGGTTGCATGGGATTACAGCGACCTTCCTCTTAACATAAACGGCAGAGTGTGCCTGCTCTATTCAATCTTTTGGGGCGTTCTCGGAATCGGTTGGGTGAAGCTGATTATGCCGCTGACCGATAAGCTTGTCAGCACAATTCCGATGACTCTGAACAATGTACTTGTCTGGGCGTTTGTTGCGTTCTTCGTCTTTGACGCCGGGCTTTCCGCTGCGGCGGCTCTCAGAATGAACGAGAGAGAAAAGGGCGTTCAGGCAAATAACAGGATTGAAGTTTTTCTCGATAATCACTTTGACGACGAAAGAATGCATAAAATATATGCAAACTCTCAGGAAGTCAAAAAATAACATAGCCTGTTTCTTTTTCTTCATGTGTTTATATAGCGAAAGCAGCGAGTGTGCCAAATGCCGCTCGCTGCTTTCGTTTATATCATGTTTTATTATTTCATCGCAATAACCGTAACTGCGGAAATGACCGCCTGAATCATGCAGTATCTGAAGATAACCTGAGTGTTTGACCAGCCCTTGTTCTTTCTGAAATGGTCGTGCAGGGGAGTGCGGATTTTTTTGAATGCGTTGATGTGAAGAAATCTTATCAGCGAAACCTTAGCTATTCCGAGCAGACCGTCAAGGCAAATCATGAAGCAGAGCGGAATAACAAGAAGAATGTTGCCGCTCTTGAGAATGCAGATGCACAGGAAAAGCCCGAGAGCCCTTGAGCCTGCGTCGCCCATGAGCATTGTGCTCGGCTCGGCGTTTTTCCAAAGATAGGGCAGGAGAGTGAGAATCATAATCGCCGTGAGCAGATACATATTCTTTTCCATACCGAGAATGTGACCTGCGGCGGCAACTGAAATGAGCGAAACGATTGTAAGGCTCGTGCAGAAGCCGTCGATTCCGTCGGAGCAGTTAACGGCGTTAATGAGCATCCAGACAAGCACGGCGGCGATAACGCCGAAAACAATGGGGTTGATATGAAGGCTCATTCCGAAAAAGCGTACCGAAGTTAATTCACGGTTGAAATAAACGAAGTTTGCGGCGGTCAGAGCGGAAATAACAAGGTCGATAAGTCCTTTTTTATATTCGCCCCAGGGCTTTTCGGAGCGGTCGTCAAGATAGCCCGAAAGCATTCCGAGGAAAATCAGAACATAATAGAAAACATATTCAAGCGAAATCGGCACGAAAATCAGAGCCGTGATGATGAACGAGCAGACGAAAATAATTCCCGCTCCTCTGATTTTTCCTGCGGAGAGAGCGCCGTTGAATGCAAATTCTCTGCCGTGGTCTCTCGGAAGCTTGCCCTTGAACAGGGCGAGCAGAGCGGCGCAGAGAATAACCGAAACCGCAACAAGAAGAAGATAAGCCGCCTTTGCGGGTAAAATTGATATCATTGAAATGACCTCCTTAACAGAGAAAGAATAACACACATTTATATTTTTTTCAACCTAAAATTCAATTGACTTGAAGAATTTAGGGATATATAATATGTTTTATAAAATAACCGCATTCGGCGGCAGAAAAATATGAGGTTTTGCTGATGAAAGTAATTGCAATCGGAGAAATAATTATTGATATTTTCGGCGAAGAATCAAAAATCGGCGGCGCTCCGCTGAATTTCTGTGCCCATTGCGCCCGCCTCGGGGCGGAAAGTGCGATAGTATCGTCGGTCGGCGGCGATAAGCTCGGCGAAAACGCTCTTGAAATGCTCAAAAAGTTCGGAGTAAAAACAGATTTTGTCCGCAAAAATGCTTTCCCGACGGGTCAATGCCTTGTAACGCTGAAAAACGGAACGCCCGAATATAATGTTCTGCGCCCTGCGGCTTATGACAAAATCACGGCGGATAATGAGATGATAAAAGATATTTCCGCTTTCAATGCCGATGTTTTTGCGTTCGGAACGCTGATTCAGCGTGACCCCGTTTCAAGAAAAGCGGTAAAAGATATCCTTCAAAACTGCGAATTTCCGCATATTTTCTGCGATATCAACCTGCGACCCGGCTGCTTTGATGCCGAAAGCACCCGCCTTTGCCTTGAAAGTGCCGATATTCTGAAAATCAGCTCCGAGGAAGAACCGCTGCTTGCCGAATTCGGATTTTATGAGCAATCGGCTGATGAAAGAAAAACGGTTCTTAACATCTGCGATAATTTCCCGAACATTGAAATTATGCTTTTCACAAAGGGCGAAAACGGTTCGCTCGTCTACAGTAAGGCTGAAAACGGATTTTACGATATTCCAAGCGTGAAAACCGAGGTTGTTTCAACCGTCGGCGCAGGCGACAGCTATTCTGCGGCGTTTATCTGCGAATATTTCAAAAGCGGAAATATTCTGAAAGCCGCCGAAGCGGGAGCCGCTCTCAGCTCGTTCGTTGTTTCACGCAAAGAAGCCGTTCCTCAGTCGGAATAATATCCGCTCATTCGCAAATGATATTTCAGGTGATAAAATGTCAAAAATGAGAGAATATTTTATGTGCTTTGCGCTCGGAGCGGTTATTTACGGGCTTATTGAGGTAATTTCAAGGGGCTATACCCATTGGACAATGGCGCTCACGGGCGGAGCGGTCATGGTTTTGCTGAATCTTATTAACCGAAGCGGAAAGCTGAACCTTTTTGTCCGCTGTCTGCTCGGTGCGGTTGTAATAACGAGCCTTGAATTTGCAGTCGGCATGGTTGTCAATGTCGCCCTCGGCTGGAATGTGTGGGATTATTCCGACAAAGCGTTTAATCTTTACGGTCAGATTTGTCCGCTGTTTTCGCTCGGGTGGTTTTTTCTCAGCATTCCCGCATTTTGGATCTGCGGGTTTGTTGAAGAAAAACTGAGCGGTCGGAATCATGCAGAGGCGATATAGTTCTTGATTCCTTTAACGGTTGCGGCGGCGAGGATGTCTCGGTTTTCAGCCGTTTGAAGAATTTCGCATTCTTCGGGGTTTGAAACGAAGCCGTATTCAATCAGAATAGCGGGGCATTCCTCAACTCTTGCAACCCTGAACGCATAGAAGCTTGCGCCTCTGCTGATTTTATTCTTGAATTCAATTGATTTGTTTTTATAGATTTCGTCTTTGTATGCATTAACAATGCTTGAATGAATTGCCTTTGCGAGCGGCTGAGAATAAGCCCTGTAATAGAAAGCCGAGGTTCCCATGGCGGAAGCCGAACTGCTTGAATCGCAATGAACGGCAATGAACATGTCGGGGTTCCGGTTTCTGACATCTTCGTTTCGCTCGGCGTAGCAGACCCATTTATCCGTGGTTCTCGTCATAATAACCTTTGCACCCTCTGCTTCAAGAAGCTCTTTGATTTTGGTCGCAATTGAGAGATTAATCTGCTTTTCAAGCCCGAATGATGATGACGAAACGGCGCAGACAGCTCCCGAATCAAGGCCGCCGTGGCCGGGGTCGAGCATAATTGTGTAGCCGCTGAGCGAATCCGACGGCTTATGACTGATAGTGATAACCAGGTTGCCGTCGCTGTTGTATTCATAGTGGAAGCCGTAGAATTTGCCTTTGTTTGCAAGCTCAAATGAAAGAGTGGCGGTTGAATCGGCTTTATTAACCGTCCATTTGCCGCTCTTGCAGACGGAATTCATCAGCGAAAGGCTTCCCTCGGCGGAATCCGTGTCGCTGAATACGATTTCAAAGCCCGTGCAGTCGAGCGACGAAACCGCAACGGGTCTGCCGTTATAAGATGAGTAGCTCTGACCCGTTATTTTTGCGTTGAAAGTGACCGAGCGGTTCATTTCAAGCACGATAACGGTTTTTCCGCTTGCCGCACTGCATGAGAGCACTTTTATTGAATTTTTCGGCATAACATAGCCGCTTTTGATGCTGACATGAGTTATTGTTCCGTTATTTCCCGAAGCGAGACGCTCCGTTCTTGCTTTGGGAACTTTTACGCCGCTCGAAAGGATATAATAGGTGTCGCCGTCAAGCGTTGTTTCCGAAACGACATAATCAACCGTGCCTTTAAGAAGCGGCGAACAGTCGGGAACGGAGAAGGTGCTCGTTGTGTTGCCCGGATAAACTTCAACATAATCGTCGATAATTTCGCAGATTTTTGCGCTTCCGAGGCCGTAATTTTCGGTGTAAAAATATTTCTGAAGCCTGTCCGCAGGTGAGTCCGTCTTGCTCTCCGATGATGAAGCAGGAGTGCCTGTTGTGTTCGGCTTATCAGAGGATGAAGCCGCAGTTCCCGATGAAGATGTTTCTGTCGGTTTTGCCGTTTCCGTCGGCTTTGCGGCGGTTGTCTGTGTTGTCGGAGTCGGGGGAGCGGTGACTGGCTCTTTTGCCGTCACGGTGACCTTTGCGCCCGTCAGGCTCTCTGAAAGAGAATTGTATTTCGCCGTAACTTTGTAGCTTCCGAGCTTTTGCGCCGAGGAGGTGCTGTTCGGAGTGGGCAGGGAGGCGGTGAAGGTTGTGAAATCCGAAGCAGAATCGGGCAGGGCGTTTTCGGAGTCGCTTTCAATATTAACCGCCGTCATTTTATATGTCTTGCCGTTGAAGGTGACCGAAACGGAAGCGTTTTTGAGCGCAACGGCGGAAACCTCAACAAGCATTCCGCCCGGAACAGAGATATCCTCAGAGGGCGAAACGGATTTCAAGAGCTTTATTTTGTAGGTGACATTATATGTATAGGTTTTGCCCTTATGTTCAAATTTAATCGTGTTTTTGCCGGGATTCAGCTTGCAGTCAAGCGAAAAATCGCCGTTTTTGGCAACGCTCAGCTTCTTTCCGTTGCAAATGAGGTCATAGGCGGGACTGCTCGTGCCCCTGAAAGTGATTGTTGACTGCTCAACGGTGATATCCGTCTTTGAATAATTCGTGATTGAAAAATCCTTGTCAAGCAGATATGTGTCACGCTTTGAAATATAATTCAGAACTATTTCCGCACTCGTTCCCGTCGCCTTTGAGATATCCGCAAACGGAGCGAATGCAAGCGCACGGCACATTGACATGTCGGCCGAAGCCGAAATCAGCTCAACTGCCGCAGTAGCCTTTTCGGTTGAAAATGCCGAAAGACCTCTGAGATTGTGGCAGAGCCAAAGCGGGCAGGATTCTTCATTCCACACCGTCTGAGCGGTTTTGAATGCCGAGTCTTTTCCGCTGTCGTGCGAAAGAAAAACGAAGTCTGCAACTGAGTTTTCGACAAGCTCAGTAACCGAATCCGAGACCTTTGAAGCATAAATCGGCTCAATGCCGACTGCCATTGACGGGTCGGTTTCCTTAATCGCCTTGCAGACGGCGGAGAGCTTCTCCGAATAGCCGCTCAGAGTCTCGTCACAGCCCGATAATATTATAAAATCAAAGTTGTATTCTTTAACAAATTCTTCCGTCTTTGCAGAGTCGGCGGAAATATCCGCTCTTATTCCTCTGTAAAGCGACGCTTTTTCGGCATAGCCGAGAAGCACCGAAACATCGGACGCATTGTCGGCGTTCAGCTCAAAAATGACCGTGTTGAAGCCGAGCTTTGAAAAGCCCGAAAGCTCCTCGGAGCTCTTGTCGGAAAGCTCCGAATAAACGGCGGCAACAATCGAATCAGGCGCAGAGGTCTTGGGTCTGCCCTGAGCGGGCAAGGTTTCCGCCGTTGTTTCCGTAATGTCCGATGCTGTTGTTTCATCGGCAAATGATTCTTTCAGCGAATCAAATCTGCCCGTTAAAAACATTGCCGTTATTATTCCGACAATTAAAACAGCCACGGCGATTATTGAGATAATCAGAATTTTATTCTTTTTCATTGTCCGTTCCCCGTTGAGTTAATTGAATCCTTCAAATTCCGAATTTCTTCCTTACAGCTGCTCCGTGTCAGATCCTGATAGGAGAAAACAACAAAGCCGCTGTAATTATTATTCTTTCTGACAGATGAAAGCTGACGGGCGAGAATGTCGGTGTTATCCTGCCATTCCGTTTTGCCGCTTCCTGCGTTTTCGTCGGCTTTTCCGCATTTGTATGCGGCGAGCCCGCATGCGAGCTTAACGCCCGTATTTCTCGGCAGAGAACCCCATTTGCCGAGCAGAGAGGAGAAAGGCATCGTCTCATGCTTGAAGCCGAAATAGATTTGCGGAATAATCAAATCTGCATATCCGCTCCGTGACAGCCAAAGCTCACAGTCGGCGTAAAGCTCCGATTTGTTCTTTTCAAGCTTTGCGGCGGGGCTTATGCTGACCGTAAGGCTCGAATCGGCGCTTTTGACAGCCGAATAGAGAGCCGAAACAAAGGCGTTAACGCAGTTTTGTCTCCATTGAGAAAGACTGAGAGTGCCGCCCTCGGTTTTATATTGCGAATACTGAATTTTATCAATCGATTCCGAAGTTGACGGATAAAAATAGTCGTCAATATGTATTCCGTCAATATCGTATTTTGAGATAATCTCACGAACTCCGTCAATGATGAGCTTGTGATTTGATGTGCAGGCGGGGTTATAATATATTCCGTTTGACAGAATACATATTGCACCGTCGGCATTGCCCGAATCGAGAATCTTTTTTGCGGGATTTTGGGAGCTGAGCAGGCTCGGGTCATTCTTTGTTGAAACCCTGAACGGATTTATCCATCCGTGAACCGAAATTCCGTATTTTTTTGCGCTTTCAAGCATGACTTCAAACGGGTCAAAGCTTAAAGCCGATCCCTCCTTGCCTGCAATATATGCCGAATAAGGATAAATTTCCGATTTATAGAAAGCGTCCGAAAATGCTCTGAGATGAACAAAAGCAGTGTTCAGCCCGCAATCCTTTATTGTTTTGAACATCTTATCGGTTTGCGCCTTGTATTTTTCTCTTGTTTTGCCCTGTGCGCTTATGTGGTCGTAGCAGGAAATCCAGACGCCTCTGAGCTCCGCTGTTTCAGCAGAGGGCTTAGCGGTTGTCTGAGGATTTGTTTTTGGCGCAGAGGTTGTCGCCGCCTTTGCTGTCGTTTTGGCGGTTGTTGCTTTTTGTGAAGTCGTCTTTGCGGCAATTGTTTTTTCGGCTGCCGAAGTGACATTCCGGGACGGTCTTTCAGGGCTGATGACCGAAACAACCGCAGAGGTTACGCTCGTAATCACGGCTGAAATGCCGCTCTGAGCCGTGTTTTCCTCCGTTGCCGTTTCAGTTTCTTCGATTTCCGAAATATCTTGCAGAGTTTGGCTCTCGGTTAATGATTGGGAGCTTTCCGTTATTTCGGTTTGACGAGAATGAAGTTGACATGACGGGAGCAAAAGGCATATAATTAACAGAAGCGGAATAAGCTTTTTCATTTGTGTATCCTTTCGCTTTTTCTGGATTTCAACTTTAATTATATTAAAAGGGAATGATAAAAATGCCGTTTATTGTTGAATTACTGCTGATTTATTTTGCCGTTATGGCGGTATTTTCGGTTGCAATAACCATTGCGGATAAATCCGCCGCCAAAAAGGGACGCTGGAGAGTGCCCGAAGCAACTCTGATGCTCGTCGGGCTTTTCGGCGGCGCTCTGCCGATGTATGTAACAATGAAAACAATCAGGCACAAGACGAAGCATAAAAAATTCATGATCGGTCTGCCGCTTGAAATTGCGCTTCATGCGGCGCTTGTCTGCCTGCTTTTTTGGACATTGGCAACAGGAAAAATATCATAGTTTTATTAACGGCATATTCTATTGTTGTTAAAAAAACTAAAATTAAATGAAAAACGGCGAGCGGAAGATGTTCGCCGTTTTCGTTTCTTACAGCGTGTTAAGGTCGTAAGGCGTCTGCTGATATACAAAATAATTAAGCCAGTTTTCAAAGATAAGGTTCGCCGTGCTTTTCCAGGTCATTTTCGGAGTCTTTGTCGGGTCGTTATCGGGGAAATAATTGAACGGAATCTTGATTTCAAGCCCTTTGTTGAGGTCACGGAAATATTCCTTTGCAAGTGTGCCTCTGTCATATTCGGAATGACCCGTTGCGAAGAAATTTCTGCACGCCATGTCCGATATCAGATGAACGCCCGCAAGCTCCGAGTAAGAAAGTATCTGCAAATCCTTAACCAGAGCAATATCGCTGCGGCGGTTTTCGGTGTGCCTTGAATGAGGAACGAAAAATTCATCGTCAACGCCTCTCATCAGGGGGTGGAACGGGTCAAGGCATCTGTGAGGGAACACGCCGAAAAGCTTTTCTTCAAGCGGATATTTCGGAACTCCGTAGTGATAATAAAGAGCCGCCTGCGCTCCCCAACAAATGTGGAAAGTCGAATAGACATTCTTTTTGCTCCATTCAAATATTTCACAAAGTTCATCCCAATAGTCAACCTTCTCAAATTCAAGATGTTCAACGGGTGCGCCCGTGACGATAAGACCGTCATATTTCTTTTGGGATATCTCGTCAAAAGTCTTGTAGAATTTGAGCATATGTTCTTCGGATATGTTCTTGGACTTATGGGATTTAACCTGCAAAAGCTCAATTTCAATCTGAAGCGGCGAGTTGCTCAGAAGCCTGAGAAGCTGATTTTCGGTTTCAACCTTGGTGGGCATGAGATTGAGAATAAGAATGTTAAGCGGTCTTATATCCTGAGAAACCGCCCTGTCCTCGGTCATAACGAATATATTTTCAGCTTCAAGAGCCTTGTGAGCGGGAAGCTCGTTTGCAATCTTTATGGGCATATCAGTATCACCTTATCGAATAGTTATTTATCGTATTCTCTTGTTTGCGGTCAGAAGCGCTTTTGACGCCGCTGATGAAATAACAAAGCCTGCGGCGGCTTCAACTGCTCCGTTAAGGCCGACAAACCATGCGAAGAACGCAAGAATGCTGTTTGCCGCCGACTGGCTGTAGAGAGAAACAAAAAAGTCGGTGCGGCTGAACAGCAGAAGAAAAGAACCAACGAAAAGCAATGTGTTGAGCAGGGGGCAGCAAAGGCTTGAAACGGCGCAGGGCACGGAATTGCCCTTGCAGACCTTGGAAAGCCCTTTGAAAATCAGACCCGTGAGCAAGCCCTCAAGAATTCTCGGAATAAGGCAGATAATGAGGGTGTAAATCGGGCTGATTGCAACAAGAGCTGCGCCGAATTGGCTCATTCCCGAAACAGCCTGCCAGAAGCTTGTCAGACCGAATACCGCTCCGCATATTGCCCCGGCAGAAGGTCCGAGTACAATTGCCGCAATGGCGACGGGAATAACATTCAGCGTTATTTCAATAACGCCGACTTTGATGTAACCGATGCTTGTGAAGCCGAAGATTAACAGCAGCGCAACAAGCACGGAAAGCTGGGTGAGGCGCAGTATGCGCCGGGTGTTTGCGGATTTTGACATAATATATTCCTCCTTGCTGCTGCTCCGCAATGAATTTTAAAGCAACCGCATTGATGCGGCGGCTTCGGGCGGATGCAGCGCATGATTGACGAAATAAGTTATTGCCCGTATATTTTATTTTTTATTTTTCTCGTATAAAACTTTCAAGCCGTATAAAATCAGCTCGCCGTTATATATGATATCCCTTTTGCAGCTTTTTACAAGGTCTTTTGAAAGGCCTCCCGTTGCAACGGTGGTCATAACCTTGTCGCCAAGCTCGTCCTCAAGCTTTTCGCAAAGCCCGTCAAGCATTGCCGCAAAGCCGAAAACCGTTCCCGACTGCATTGAATCGATAGAGTTTTTGCCGATTGCGTGGGTCGGAGTTTTAAGGCTGATGTTCGGGAGCTGAGAGGTTCTTGCGGAAAGTGCGTCAAGAGAAATTCCGATTCCGGGCGAAATCGTGCAGCCGCAGAATGCGCCGTTTCTGTCAATAACGCTGATTTTGCTCGCCGTGCCGAGGTCAATAACAAGGCAGGGCAGGGGATAAAGATTTGCCGCTCCGACCGCACCTGCAAGCAGATCCGCTCCGAGCTGAGCGGGGTTATCAATCAGAATGTTCATTCCCGTTTTTATTCCGGGGCCGAGAATCATCGGTTTGCAGCAGGTAATTCTTTTAACCGCTTCGCTGACGGTTGACGAAAGCTCGGGCACAACGCTGCTTATCGCCGCTCCGTCAAAGCTGTAGTACGGAGTCTGATACAAATCAAAAATCTGCTTGAACTCAACGGCGTATTGGTCGGGGGTTCTTGAACGGTCGGTCGCAAGGCGTGAAACGAAAACAAGCCTGTCGCCGTCATAAACGCCCATTGTTATGTTGGTGTTTCCGATATCTATTGTCAGAAGCATAAAATTCACCCGTTTTGTCATAGTTACATATATTATACACTATTTAATAAAAGAATGCAATAAAAATGCTGTATTTCAGTCTTTTCATTTCTGAATTCAAGGATAAAAAGACACTTATATTTACATAAAAGCATTTAATCCAATAAATCCTCAGCTTTACAGCCGAGCGCCTGCGCTAAAGCAAACAAATTGTTTGAAGATGCTTTGTTAATATCTTTTGCTCTTTGCTCATATTGCTGAATCATTCTTAATGTAACGCCTGATTTTTCCGAAAGCTGCTTTTGAGAAAGCTTTGCCGCCTTGCGTATGGTCTGTAAATTTGCAGGCAGATTTTTGCGCTTTAAAATTGCATTTGCCGTGTCAATAAATTTTAATTCCGATGCTTCGTGCAGAGTGGGGTACAGCTTATAAATCTCACGCATAGGAAGATATTTTCTGATTTCCTTAAAGCTTTTTCCTGTATTCCATTGGTAGAATGCCAATATCCAACCGCACCAATATTCCGGGGAATAGTCATATTCTGTTTTTGGGGCAGGGAACTCGGCTTTTTTACCCGTGCGTCGGAAAACTTCCCACACAAGCTCTGTTCCCGATAGCCCTGAGACGAATTTCGGAACACCGCATGAAAACTGTTCCGCAATACCGCTGATAATGAACATATCAAGAAAAGTATCCATTGGTACATTTAAAACGGTTGCGGCATAGTCGAAGGCTTCGCCTAAATTTTTCATTGCATCATCAAGATATATTTCATCGTAAGCGTGCGTCATCACTTGTCATTTCCTCTCTGATTATATCCCTCATGTAAATACCGTCAATGTCATCTTTTTCAAGCTCTTCAAAAAATGCGTTGCGGGCTTCGTCATCTCTCATTTTTCTGCGGGCGTAATATATAGTATTATCTGCCGATTCCGAAGTGATAAACTTAATCTGTTCAAATGCTTTTTCCGATTTCAAAACATATTGCTCACCGAGTTTACCGAGCCGCATTGCATAGTTCAGCTGTTTTAATGAAATTTCGTTGCTTACAAACGCTCTTGCAAACGAAAAGTATGAATCATCGGCACGGTAACCGATTATTAAATCATATTCGCCGATATCAATTAAAAAATGCTCTTTCAGCCATTCAACACCTCTGCGCATAACCGGAGTTGACAATCGGAATTTGCGGTAATTCATCAAAAGAGCAAGCCAATGAAGAATTGTATATTTTTCGGATGATAAGTTGAGAACTTTCAGACCTTCCGTGTCGAGTTCATATTTATTCACAAAGCCGTCAACGCCTTCGCTGCAAGCCCATTCTTTTACAAGCTCTGCGTGTTCGGTGCAGTAAAAGCCCTGACCGTAATCATTGTACGGCTTGCCCTTCCCGAAAACAGGTTTTTCAATTATTTCACTTGAACCGTGATACAAAATAACCTTGCTCATATGAATTCTCCTTGCGATTATCTCTAAAGAGTTACTCTGATTATATTATATCTCCACAGAGTTAGTTTGTCAACGCTTATCATAAAAAACGCAATAAAAACTTGATTTTAGCAGTATCCATTGTATAATATAATCTATACTAATGGTTCTTCGAGGTGAAAAGAACGATGAAATGCACAGTCTGCCCGAGAAACTGCATGGCTGACAGAACGGGCGGAAAAGGCTTCTGCGGAGTCGGAGAAGGCTTCAGGGTCGCAAGGGCGGCTCCTCATTTTTGGGAAGAACCGTGCATCAGCGGAGTCAACGGCTCGGGCACGGTGTTTTTTTCGGGCTGTAATCTCGGCTGCGTTTTCTGCCAGAATTATGAGGTCAGTCATTCCGCTTTCGGCAGAGAGATTACCGATACGGAGCTTATGAAAGTGTTCGATTCCCTGATTGAATCGGGCGTTCATAACCTGAATCTCGTAACGCCGACCCATTATGCGCCCCGTCTTGCAAAGGTTCTGAAAGAATACAGTTCGCCCGTTCCCGTGGTCTGGAATTCATCGGGCTATGAAAAGGCTGAAACGCTGAAAATGCTTGAAGGGCTTGTCGATATATATTTGCCCGACATAAAATATTTTGACAGCGCACCCGCTCTCAAATATTCGGGGGCGGCGGATTATTTTGACCGTGCATCGGAAGCGGTGCGGGAGATGTTCCGTCAGGTTGGTCTGCTCGAAACCGATGAAAACGGAATTGCGAAAAGGGGAATTATTATCAGGCATATGGTGCTCCCCGGCAATATTTCTCAGGCGGTCAAGGTGTTTTCATGGGTGCGTGAGAATTTTCCGCCCGAAATCAGCGTGAGCGTTATGCGGCAGTATACGCCCTACGGCAAGGCGCTTGATATGCCGCCGATTAACCGCAGGCTTTCTTCAAGGGAATATTCGATTGTCAAGGAGAAAATATTGACTCTCGGATTTGAAAACTGTTATTTTCAGGGGAAGGATTCCGCAAAGGAGAATTTTATTCCCGATTTTAACCTTGAAGGTCTTGACCTTTCATAAATTTTTTGGTAAATTGTAATAGAATTTTAATATTAAGGAGATATGCTATATGGCAAAGGAAAAAGGATTCTTCGCAGAGTTCAAAAAATTCATCACAAGAGGCAATGTTATCGACCTTGCAGTCGGCGTTATCGTCGGCGGCGCATTCCAGAAAATCGTCAATTCGCTTGTTGACGATATCGTAATGCCCGTTATCAGCCTTGCAACCAAGGGACTTGATTTCGCAAATTGGTTCATTGCTCTTGACGGCGGAGATTATGCAACTCTTGAGGCTGCAAAAGAAGCCGGAGCGGCAACTCTCAACTTCGGCAACTTCATCAGCGCAGTTCTGAATTTCCTCATCATGGCGTTTGTTATTTTCCTGCTTGTCAGAGGAATCAACAGGGTTGTTGAAAAGACAAAGAAGCCCGCAGCTCCCGAAGCTCCCAAGACCAAGAAATGCCCCTACTGCAAAACCGAAATCGATATCGAAGCTTCAAGATGCCCGCATTGTACTTCTGAAATTGCAGAATAATTCGATTCATTCAATTTGAACATACAAAGGGTGACGCTTTATGAAATTGGGATTTATCGGAACGGGCAATCTTGCGGGCGCAATTGTCAAAGGCGTTGCGTCTGCGGGCAAAATTCCGACAGATGAAATACTGATATTTGATGTGAATTCCGAAAAAACCGAGGCTTTGAAAGCTCAGCTCGGAGTTCGCACGGCTCAGAGCGCAAAAGAGGTTGCGGCACAATGCGAAAATGTCGTTATTGCCGTTAAGCCAAAGGATTTTGCCGCCCTTGCCCGTGATATCAGCGGCGAGGTCATGGCAAATAATCCGCTTGTCATTTCAACAGCCGCAGGCACGGAAATTTCATCAATAATTTCATATTTCGGCTTTGACGCAAAGATTGTCAGAATAATGCCGAACATCAATGCCGCCGTCGGCGAAGCCATGACCGCTTTCTGCGCCTCCGATTCGGTTTCGCAGTCCGAAAAGGATTTTGCCGCCGAATTTTGCTCTTATTTCGGCAAAGCGGTTGCCCTTGAAGAAAAATATTTCTCGGCTTTTACCGCAATTGCAGGCTCTGCGCCCGCTTTTGCGTTCATCTTTGCCGACGCTCTGACCGATGCAGGCATAAAATACGGCTTGCCTGCCGCAACTGCTCAGAATATCGCCGCTCAGATGCTTCTCGGCAGCGCAAAGCTGCTGCTTGAAAGCCCGCTTGCGGTCAGCGACCTTATCAGAAATGTCTGCTCGCCTGCGGGAACTACCATTGAGGGCGTTTGCAGCCTTAAAGAATCGGGCTTTGAAAATGCGGTTATAACCGCAATTGACAAAACGGTTGAAAAAGACCGCAGAATGAGCGGTAAAAACTGACAGAGAATGAAAGGGGAGAATAAAATGGAATTAATGATTTTGAGTTCGCTTGAAAAGGTGTTTTCCGATGAAAAGCCCTCGGCTCCCGAGCTTAAAAGCTTTTCTATGCTTAAAAATGAGCGTTCTTCTTTTCAGGCGGCGTTCTGCTGCGCCGATGACGCTTCGGTTTCTTTTGAACTGAGCGGAAAAGCGGCTGAATTTGCAAAGGCTTACATAGTCAAGGATGTTCCCGTCAAGCTTGCCGCAATCGAAAATGCGGATGATTTTTATCTTCGCAAGGAGTCGGGCGATTATCCCGATTATCTCGTTCCCGTCAGCGATAAATTTGAAGCTGAAAAGGGCAAGTGGTACAGCCTTTGGGTTGAGCTCAGCCCGAACGGAAGCGAAGCGGGCAAATACCCGATTTGCGTTGAGATAAAAGAGAACGGAGAAACCGCCGCAAAGGGCGAAGCAGAGGTTGAAATCATTGATGCCGAACTTCCCTCACAGGATTGGATTTATACCTGCTGGTATCATTCCGACTGCATCTGCAATTATTACGGCGTTGAGCCTTTCAGCGACGAATATTGGCGGATTAACCGCAATTTTATCAAAATGGCGGCAGAGCACGGAATGAACTGCATTCTGACCCCCGTTTTCACTCCTCCGCTCGATACAATGGTCGGCGGCGAGAGAAGAACAATTCAGCTTGTTAAAATCCGCAAAAACGGCGGAAAATATTATTTTGACTTCAAGAATTTCAGAAAATGGGTCAAAATGTGCCATGAATGCGGAATCGAATACTTTGAAATCAGCCATTTCTTCACTCAATGGGGCGCAAAACACGCTCCCAAGATCGTTGCCATTGACCGCAAGGGCAGGGAAAAGAAGATTTTCGGCTGGTCAACGAGAACCTCAAGCAAGGCTTATGACGATTTTCTCCGCTCATTTGCGCAGTCGTTCATAAAGGTGCTTGAATCCGAGGGAATAAAGGATAAGTGCCTTATCCATGTTTCCGACGAGCCGAATCTCAGCCATCTTGAAACATATAAGCGCAGAGCAAAGCTGATTGAAGAAATTTTCCCGGGAATCAAGATTATTGACGCCCTTTCCGACTTCGCTTTTTATGAGAGCGGAACAGTCAAGAATCCGATACCGAATGAAAGAAATATTTCGGATTTCATCGGCAATGTGCCCGAGCTTTGGACTTATTATTGCTGCGGAAACGGAGATAAATATGTTCCCAACCGCTTTTTATCCATGCCGTCGCTTCGCAACAGAGTTCTCGGAATTCTGATGTATAAATATGATATAAAAGGCTTCCTGCAATGGGGCTATAATTTCTATAATACTCAGTATTCGATCAGAAGCATTGACCCGTTCAGGGTTACCGATGCGGGCGGTGCTTTCCCTGCGGGAGATGCGTTCATTGTTTATCCCGGTGAGGGCGGCGAGCCGCTTGCTTCGCTGAGACTTAAAGTATTATACGACGGATTTGAGGATCTGAGAGCACTCAAACTTCTTGAAAAGAAAATAGACAGAGAAAAGGTTCTTGAATTCATCGACAAGGATTTGTTTAAGCCGCTGACTTTCATGGAGTATCCGCACGAAAACGATTGGCTGCTTGAAACGAGAGAAAAAATCAATCATATGCTTGTCGGTTAAAACGGTATTTTAACGGTTTTTATACTCCCTCAGATTTTTCGGAAAAACAGCAGAAATCATCGGCAACACGGTAGGGGCGAACTGCGTTCGCCCGCCTGAAAACGCCCGATATCAGCACAGTTTCTTTGTAGGGAACGCTGTCCTCAGCGTTCCGAAAAACGGCTTCCTTTTTGAGGACGCAGGTTGCCTGTGGCACGGCGAAAGCCGTGACGGAGGGAGTAAAATAAGAAAAAACGTAATTTGTCGGTTCAACCGATAATATAAACAACATGGAGGAGATTAATATGAGACAATGCCCGAAATGCGGCACTCCGATTGAGGACGGCACGGCATTCTGCACGACCTGCGGATTAAAGATTGAGCCTCAGCCCGCAGAAGCCCCCAAGCCGCAGAATAACGCTTATAATCCGAATTTCGGAGCTGCACCCAACATGGGCGCAGGAAATCCGAACCCCGGCTATCAGCAGCCGCCCTATGCTCCGCAGCCGCCGATGCCGCCCGTTGACCCGTATGACCACACGGCGGAGTTTGACCCCAAGGATATTTCCGATAACAAGGTTATTGCAATGCTGCTTTATCTGATGAGCTTTGTCGGCGTCGTTATTGCGCTTCTTTCGCAGAATAAATCGCAGTATGTCGCTTTTCATCTCAGACAGGCGCTTAAATTCCTTGTTGTTGAAACCCTGCTCGGAATTTTAACTGCGGTTTTTTGCTGGACTGTTATCGTTCCCATCGCAGGAGCGATTCTGCTCGTTGTGCTGACGGTTATAAAGATTATCTGCTTTTTCCAGATTTGCAAAGGCGAAGCCAAAGAACCCGCAATCATCAGAAGCCTTGATTTCCTGAAATAATCACATAAATGTGCGAACGCCTGCCGGTTTTAACAGACCGACAGGCGATTTTTTTAATATCTTTTTGCGACACCTTATCCTCAAGGAGAAGGCAACAATAACCGTAAAATTCCATGGTGATGGTGCTTCTGAAATCAAAATAAAAACCACCGGCTCAACCGTAGGGGAGGATGCCGCCCCGAAAATGAAGATAGGAGAAAACTAACGGTAGGGCGGGGGCTTGCTCCCGCCGTTTATCATTCATGCAGAATTGTTTATATATAGCTTTTCGGTAGGGAACGCTGTCCTCAGCGTTCCGTGGGATTTGTTGTGTTTTCACGGACAACCGCAAGGGTTGTTCCTACGGTTTTTATTGAATTGATATTTTGTAGCGGACGATGCCCACATCGTTCAAAATGCAGAAATAACGGATTTTGCAGTATTCACGGTATGGCGGGGGCTTGCTCCCGCCGTTTAGGATTTATAAAAAATATATCGTTTTAACAATTTATTTGCCTGCGGCGAATTGGTTCGTCGGGGACGCCGAACCCAACGGATTTTTTGTGAATTTCTGCGTTTTCAGGCGGCGACCGTAGGGGACGGGTCGCCCGTCCCGTATAAAACAGAGCCGGTTTTTTGTTTTCCCGGAACGCTGAGGACAGCGTTCCCTACGAGGACTTTGTGTTATTACCTGGCTTTTTCAGGCGGGCGAACACAGTTCGCCCCTACCGTGTTGCCGACAATTTCTGCTGTTTTCACGGAACGGCTGGATTATTCAGATCTAATAATAGGTTCGGTAGGGAACGCCGCCCTCGGCGTTCCATTGGAATTTGAAGTGTTTTAACGGACAACCGCAAGGGCTGTCCCTACGATTTTTTATTGAATTGATAATTTGTAGTGGACGATGCCCACATCGTCCAAAATGCAGAGTTAACTAATTTTGCAGTATTCACGGTATGGCGGGGGCTTGCTCCCGCCGTTTGGGATTAATTGATTTGGCAAAAATATCGTGTAAATTCAAATTATTCGCCTGCGGCGAATTGGTTCGTCGGGGACGCCGAACCCTACGGATTTATTGCGAATTTCTGCATTTTCAAGCGGCAACCGTAGGGGACGGGTCACCCGTCCCGAATAAAACAGAGCCGTTTTTTCGGAACGCCGAGGACGGCGTTCCCTACAAGGAAACTGTGCTGATATTGGGCGTTTTCAAGCGGGAGAACGAAGTTCTCCCCTACGGTGTTGCAGATAATTTCTGCTGTTTTCCGGAACGCTGAGGACAGCGTTCCCTACCTAAAATCGTTATTTTTAACAGTTTCGGCGTGACAAGCAGACGGCGGGAGCAAGCCCCCGCCCTACCTTGTACCTATTTTTACTTCTTCACTATTCACTCAAAAAACAGCTTTTGCGGAGCAAATATAAATGGTCATAGGCGGAGCCTATCCGAACCTCTTCACTCTTACTTCTTATTTCTTAACTATATCTTAGTGCCCCCGCCCTACCGTTTCAGTTATATTTTTGAAATGGCTATAGCCGAAGGAAAATGGCAATAGTAACAGGCAAATTCAATGGTGACGGCGTTATGACGATTCAATAAACCAATTTATAAAATTAACATCCCGGATTTATATGTTTTTTGCTGAATTGTAATAATATTTCCCGTACAACAACCGTCAACATGCAATTCACGCCGTTTGAGCTGCAATTCACGCCGTTTCTATTTACTTTTAATGTAATTAATGTTAAATTAAAGTGTAAAATTGTATGCGAATAACAGGCGCATAGGATCACATCCCGAAAAAAGAAACGGAGGAAATTCCATGAAAAAGCGAATCATCAGCGCAGTGCTCGTTGCGGCTATGCTTCTGAGCATAGTTCCGCTCAGCAATCTTTTTGAGAATGTTGAGTCGCTGAGCGTTGCGCAGGCAGCAGGAGAAGGGCAGTCACTTCTTCAGATGCTTCAGATCAATGACTCGCCGGTCAATACCGGTGACGCCACAAGCAACCCTTACGGTCCGGGAAGTATGAATATGTTTTCCCGAATGGAGCTTCTCTATTATGACAACGTTCATAACAGTGATTCAAGCTATTACAGAAGAATCTATGACTATGATGAGAATCATAAGTCAGAAATATGGGAAAATCACGAATGGTGTTCTCAGCCGACAAGACAGTTCACCGCCTCTCAGAGTGCGGCGTTTGATCCTTTCGGCAGCGGCAAGCGTCAGTATGTTGCAACCGTTGGCTATAATGAATACACCAACTCAAGCGGCAAAAAGGGCTTGAAATACAAATTGCTTGTTGAGGACTGCTACGGAAATGTTATCGATACAGAAGATCTTAATGAAATCTGTGACAGCTTTAACGATGATGACTACTATCTTCCCGACGGTTACGAGATAAATGCGTTTCTTGCCATAACAGCCGGCGATTTTGACGGAGACGGCAACGAAGAAATCGCAGTTTATGCTCCCACAACAGGCATTTACAGCTGTGCCGTTGAAATCTATACTTTCAGAGACAGCAGCATTTATTATAAAAGGAGGCTGTATATCAGAGACACGAACTATGACGGCAGCCTTCCCGTTCGTGTCACCACAAACTGGCCTGTTGTTCAGCTCACCTCGGGAGATATCAACAATGACTTTGCCGATGAGCTTGTTATCACGGCAGGTTTCCCGCACGCAAGATGGTCAAACACCAAAAATACGGATTATGCAATGCCCGTAACCTCGATAGTGGCATTTAAAGAAAACAGCTACGGCGAGGTTAAGGGACAGTTTCAGCACGCATGGGATTATACAGAATTTGATTCGGGTGATACCAGCGGCAAGACTCAGATAAGCTGCTACGGCTCTGCGGCAATCGGCGATATTGACGGCGACGGAAGAAAAGAAATTGTCTATGCAGGCTATGACCTCGGAAGCGACATGAGAAACAGCGATTCATCAAGCATATATAAATATAATGCAAATGTCGGTGTTATTGAATATGAAAGCGGCAACTATGTTAAGGGCGCAGGCGGAGTTTGCCAATCCGTAAAGATCAACCCGAATATAGCTGCGGGCATGTATGAATCCCAATGTCAGTCTCCCATTTCCCTTGCCTGCTTTAACCCGGTCGGCACAGGCGGCAAAGATTATATTTTAATCGGCGGCAGCGTTTATTCATTCCGCACCGACGGCGGCAGCAACACTCCCGTTGCGCTTTCTCACAATCATCCTGCCGCAAACTACGGCTTCAAGCTCGAACTTGAATTGTCTGACAAAAACGGTATTTATTCTCAGTACTTTACCGAAACTTACGGCAGCAATTACAAATCACATTCAAACATATGGATTGAATCGGTTGTAACCGGCAACTTCCTGAATGACGAAAATGCAGGCGAACAGCTTATCATGATTGTCGGCAGAAAGCAGTCAGACGCAAATAACTACAGACATGATTTTATTCAGGTTGCAACCGATGCAAAAGACAATCTTTATTCATCAAGAATAAAGATCAATAACGATTGCGGCACGAGCTACAAGAGAAACATGTCCTTCACCGCAATTGATATTGACGATGACGGAATGATACTTCAATTTGTTGAAAAGGAAGCATATTTCTCAGACCCGAATGTCATCGCAATCCTTCAGGCGGCTCCTTACTTTGAAGACCTGACTTTGTATAATGACGACTATGAAGAAGACGGCGAAACCGTATTCGGCAAATCATCAGGCACAGGCAGTTCCGAAACACACGGCTTCGACGTTACGGCTTCGGTTATAGCCGGATATGAGGCTGAAGCTTCCTTCTTCGGAATTTCTCTCGGCGGCGTTGATTTTGAGGCTAAGGTCAGCGCTTCCGTCGGCGGAGAGTTTGAGAATGCATCCGAAAAAACCGTTTCGGTTGAGTATGCTTCGCCGAGCAGCGAGGACAGAGTCATTCTCTCGATGACCCCTTATATCAGGTATCTTTATAAAATGTGGACCCCCGAATTCACCGTTCCCACCAAGGATGAGTATGACGCAACCTGCAAGTCCCTCAGCGGCGACAAAGAGGCTCTTGAAAAATATAAGAGAAGCGTTAAAGGCTCGCAGGAAGCTTACGGCTGGGGAGCAACCGTTCCCGCAGGCTGGTCGGATTATGTTATGTGTATTCCCGAAAAGCCCAGAACATCGATGATAACGGTAACGGAATTTGACAAAATTGCAGATGCAACGGGCGAGTTTGAACCCATCAGAGGCAATGTTCTCAACCATGAGATCGGCGATCCTTCATCATATCCTCACAGCGAATCGTCTCTCAGAGATTTCTCGGGCGGTACCGATGTTGTCAGCGAAGAAGCGCAGATGGATGATTCCTCCTATATCTGGGTTTCAAAGGGCGGCGGCACCATAACTCAGACTATTGAAACAACCGAATCAAGCTCCTCATCGGTCACCTGGGGCGCAGGAGTAGAAACGGAGCTGGTTACCAAGACCGCCGGCGGCGTCAAGGTTGGCGCAGGAGTCAGCGCAGAATACTCGGGCAGCTACACAACGATGAATTACAAATCAACATTTATCGCCGGCACAGTTTGCGGTCTGCCCAAAGTTGAGAACAATGAAACCGCAGGATTTGATTTCAAATGGCGTTTCGGAAGCTGGAAAGAAAAGCTCAACAATCAGGATTGTCTTGTTCTCGGCTTTGTTACCAAGGATTGCAAAATGCCCATCAGAGCGCCCAAGAATCTTTCAATCAAGGATTCAACCTCTGACAGCATCACACTTAACTGGTCAAAAGCGGGCGGCGAGTGGACTCAGATTTTCATGATAACCGACAATGAAATCAGCCCCTATTTCAAGATTGATACCATTGATTCCGACCTTACGGAATACACGGTTGAGGGACTTTCTCCCAACACAAAATATTCTTTTGCTCTCAGAGCAACAGACACCATAGGCGCCGATGCGAGCGTATACACCGCCAGCGTTTCGGGCAAAACGAAATATGCCGACGGCGTTGAGGTGCCGCATGTTTCTCAGGTTTCTGATGTTCATGCGCTTTCGGGCTCGGACGCTGAATTTACGGTTACCGCAACCCCTGTCGGCAAAGGCAAGCTGACCTATCAGTGGCAGGAGCAGGTTCTGAACAACGATGTTTATGTTTGGCAAAACCTTAAAAACGAAATCAACCCGACTCTTGCCATCCTTGATGTCGGCACAGCAGAAAACGGAAAGAGATTCCGCTGCGAGGTCGGTCAGCTTCTTAACGGCGAGGTAGCTTATGTTTATTCAAACACGGCTTCTCTCTATGTCGGCAAGGGCGGAACATCAACCAAGCTTGCCATCACCCTTCCCTCTTACGGCGCAGCAAGCGGAACATATCAGAAAGGAACGGTAAACAAGAGCACAACGGTTGTTGAATTGACCGCAACGGTCGGAGCGGACGGATATTCGGTTGCAAAGCTCACCGACGGCAATTATCTGCTCACCGCCAAAGATGCGACCACAGCCTCTGTTTATCAGTATATTGCAAATGCTTCGGCTGCGGCAGAAATAGAAGCGGCGATTGCAAACGGTCAGGATACCGTTTCGATTGATGCGGCAAACCTTTCCGAAATAGAGATTTATTACGAATTTGCAACGCAGGACGGAGCTTCAATCGGCGTTGATGCCGCCGCTGTTTTCACGGATGTCAGCGAGGATGATATTCTTGCAGGCAACAACACCTTCATTATCAGCGAAACAATCAGCATTGAAGACCCCGAAAATCCCGATGTTCCGAAAACCGAAACCGTTAATACTACGGTCGAATACACCAAGACCTATACCGACGGCACAAAGACCGTTTATCTTGTTCCCGTTAAGGAAGTAACGGAAGAAAAAGACAGCGAAGGCAATGTTATTAATACAATCGAATCTTCCTATGATACCTATTATTACATTGATACTGCCGACGCATCAATGACGGAGCCTGTTGAAGTATCCGCTCAGGCTATGGGCTATGCGGATGTTGCAGACCACGCAAAGACCTACTCAATGAAAGCCGAAATCGCAGCGGTTACGGTAAATAAGGAAATCAGCAACACGGTTTATACAACCGTTACCGTTCCCGGTGACCCCGTAACTCTCGTTTCTCTCGTTGAGAGCCTCAGCGTTGGCAAAAATCAGACCCCCACCGGAACGGTTTGCTTCAAAATCACGCTGAACGGCGATTCGGGAACTGAATTTAAGATTGAGAAAAGGATTGCTTATGCCGGCACAAATCAGGCTTCAGCAACCGCAACCTGGACTCCTTCAAAGGCAGGCACTTACACAATCGTTGCGACTTATTACGGCGACTCGGCTCTCCTTTCATCAACATCCGAAAGCAAGACCTATGACGCTTATGATGTCAAGGGCGTAGGAACACAGGAAGTCAAGAGCCTCATTATGGACTGCGGCGACACGGTTATCAACAACACTTCAATCAGCCTTGCTCCCGCTCTCAAGGTTACAACCGTAACAAGCAGCGAAACGGCGATTGAAAATGTTGTTACCACCCCGCACAGCCTTGAAGATTCCGACAGCGTCAATTACAATGTCAGAATGGAATACAGCGAAGCTCCCGAGGGCAGCTACACAATAGAAAAGAATGTGTTCACGGCTACCGTTAACGGCACTTACCTTATCACGGCGGATTACACCGACGGTGAGGGAGCTGACGCTCAGAAATACACCTACACCAAGAAAATTGATGTTGTTTCAACGGCAGGCGAACAGCAGCCCATCTATTTCAAGAACGCATCAATGACGGTTTACACAACTCAGAAAACCGTTAAAAACGAGCTTTCAAACTTCAACGCAGGCGCAACCGTCAGATACAAGAGCACGGACGAAAGCGTTGCAACGGTTGATGATACCGGCGTTGTTACAATCCTCAAGAGCGGTATCACAAGCATCGTTGCAACCTCAAGCGTTTCAGGCAAAGAAGATGTAACGGCAACCTATCTGCTTTATATCAACAAACAGCCTCTGACCCTTTCCGTTCCCGAGGGCATCACCGTAACCTACGGCCAGTCCAAGGAAGAAGCACTTGAAATCATCAAGGCGGCAGGCGTTGTTATCAAGACTAACGGCGGAGTTACCGACAGCATCAGCTACAGCGATATTACCGGAAAAGCAAACGATGTTCCCTCATATTCAATCAGCTATCAGGAGGGCTCGGGCATCGGCAGATATTCGGTAACGATTGACGAAGTATCGTCCGTACTTTATGAAGTTACAAACATCGGCGGATATTTCGAGGTTGTCCATAAGGAAATCGGCAACGATGATATCAAATCGGTTGATGTTCAGACCAAGAATTATGACGGAACGACAGACGCTACTCTTTCCGCAACCTTCAAGGACGGCGTAATAGTCGGCAAGGATGTTGTTGTTGCAGAGGTTGAGGGCAAATTTGACACCTCGGCGGCAGGCGAAAACAAGCTTGTCAGCTATAAGATTACGGGTCTTTCAGGCGCAAACAGCGGCAACTACAAGCTTGCGGCAGGCACAGCCGGCACCTCAAAAGGCACAATAGCCAAGGCGCCCATCACGGTTACCGCTCCCAAGACAACATCGGTTGTTTATGACGGCGAAATCAAATCGGTTAATGTTCTCGCTTACTCAAACGGACTTTTCTACAACGATTATACCGTTAAGTATATCGCCGAGGACAACACCGTAACCGAAGATCCCGTTAATGTCGGCAAATATAAAGTTGTTGTTGAGCTTACAGACCCCGATAACTTTACAATCAAGAATGCGTATGATTCAACCCTTGTCATCAAGTCTGCAACTCAGGATGTTTTCACCATTGAGGGCATTCCCGATTCCGTAACCTACGGTGACAAGTTCGAGCTTCAGACCGCAGGCGCACAGGCAGGCGGCAAGATTACCTATACGGTTTCAGGCGTTGACGCAAACGGAAACTCCGTCAATAACGCAAAGCTTTCAACCGAAAACGGCAAGACCTATATTGAAATCACGGGCATGGGCACGGTTACCGTTAAGGCAACTTCAACTCTTGCCAACTACAATGACAAGACCGCAACGAGAACCTTCACGGTCGGCAAGAGAACGCTCGCCGTTAAGGCAACTCCCGTTTCAAAGGTTTATGACGGCACAAATAATGTTGCCGTTACCGTAACGCTTGACGGACTTCTTCCCGGCGACGAGGGAATCACCGCAACCGCCAACGGCGTTGTTGCAACTCCCGACGCAGGCAATGCAAAGACGGTATTCATCAGCAACATCGTTCTTTCGGACGGCAGCAAGTATACTCCGGCCATTACCTCAACTCAGGCAAATGTTGACATTGAAAAGCGCACCGTTACAAGCTTTGAAATAACGGCCGAGGATAAGGTTTATGACAAGACCACCGCCGCAAACGCAACCGTAACGGCTGTTAACGGCGTTCTTGAAGCGGATAAGGAATATGTAACAGTTATCGGTTCCGCTCAGTTCGATACCAAGGACAGAGGCGAAAACAAGACCGTTACATTCACCGCAACCGGTCTTTCGGGCGACAAGAGCGGAAACTATGTTCTTGCCGACAGTGCAAAGACCTCAACCTGCACTGCAAGCATTGTTGCGGCTTCTCCCAAGGATTTCTACATCAGCGGTCACTATTCAAATGTTACCGTCTCCGAGCAGTTCAAGCTCAGATCCTTCTATGCAAATGAAGTTACCGATGTTGAATGGTCGAGCAGCGATGAATCCGTTGCAACAGTAAATGCACAGACGGGCGAGGTTACCGTTGTCGGCGCAGGCGATGCAATCATTTATGCGGCAATTGACGAGGGCTACGGACTTGATCCCGCTCAGTTCCCGCTCCATGCAACCAAGAAAATCATTCAGCTTTACTCAACTCCCGATGAGCTTATCAAGGCTTATACCGGCAGAATTCAGATTCCCGAAATTCTTTCATCCGATGAGGACTTTGTTCCCACCGAGGATAATGTTATTCTGACTTTCGTTTGCGAGAGCGGCGAGGATACCGATTTTGCAGATCCCATCAACGCTGGCAAATATAAAGTCTATTATGATATTGCGGATAACGAATTTACTGGTTCGGGCTACCTTGATATGGTTATCAACAAGGGCACAATAGTTGTCAAGGCTTCGGACATTGAGAAAACCTACGGTGAAACTCCCGTTTATGCTTATGAAATCACAACGGGCGCAGACATTGAAAGAGCAACCGAGGAGGTTGACGCTGTTGTCGGCTACATCAGCGAGGGCGAGCCTGCAACCGCTCCCGCAGGTGAATATGATATCAACATCACTTTCAAATCGGCAGAAAATGATAACATCAGATTCTATGCCGATGAAACGGCAGGCAAGCTCACCGTTAAGCCCGCTCCGCTGACCCTCAGCGTTAAGGATGTTCAGCGTGAATACGGCTTTGAAAATACAGTTCCCGAATATGAATACTCGGGCTTTGTAAACGGCGAAGATGCAAGCGTTCTCTCGGGCGAGCTTAAATTCAAGTATGACAGCTCAATAACCAAGGATTCTCCCATCGGCGAGTATGAGGATGTTATAACGGTTGATACCCTTGCAACGAGCGGAAACTACGCAATAACCGTTGCTTATGCAGACGGCGAGGGCGCAGACCTTACAATAGTTAAGGTATCCGTCGGAACGATGACCGATCCTCTTGACGGCATCACCGAAGAGAATGTAAATTCCGACGATGAGCAGACAATCAAGAATGTTAT
>JBJEQD010000164.1:0-3651 GCA_051881575.1 Acutalibacteraceae bacterium
GCCGTTTTGGTTTTATTGATTTCGTGTATATTCAAATTATTCGCCTGCGGCGAATTGGTTCGTCGGGGACGCCGAACCCTACGAATTTTTGTGAATTTGTGCGTTTTCGGGCGGTAACCGTAGGGGACGGGTTGCCCGTCCCGCATAAAAAAAGCCAAGCCGTTGTTCTTTTATTTTCCCGGAACGCTGAGGACGGCGTTCCCTACGGGAGAAGTGCAATTTTTTGCATTGGATTTATCTGCAATCTTTCCAATCCTCAGGCGCTATGCGCCAGCTCATTTGCCAAAGGAGCCTATGCATACAGCCACATTTTTGCAGGAGGTTTATTGTTTTGAATAAATTTCCGCTTTGGGCTCCTTAGAAGAGGAGCTGGCGCATATTTAAGGACAAAGGAACAAACTCACGCTTACGATACTTTCCAGAATAATCCAATTTTGGAGGTATTCTGATAAAATACATCAAATCTTGTGAATTTAGCATCGACACTACTTGTGTTGATGTGAAGCTGACTGAAGGCTCAATGGCATCAATTAATTGCGATACGGTTGAGTCAATATCGTACACTCAATCTCTGTTGTTTAGATTCATAACGGCCAAAATGAGATAATTGCCAAGAGGGATTTCCTCAAAGAAAAACTCATCGTGTTCACTGCTGACTCGATTTTTGTTAAAAGCATTAATATATTTCTTGTGGAGTTGTTCGTTACGGGTTATAATCTCACGAACATCCCATTCACTCTCACCGATTAGATTTACCATAAGTTCAACCATCTCGTTACACTGTCTTGATATAATATATATATAGCAACGCTATGGTTTCGCAAAGCAATTCAGGTTTGTTGTGGATTATAGGTTTTATTTAATTCACACCTTTGCTTTACTGATGAAAACACTATAATCTAATGTTTGATATTATTCAACAAAAATTTAACTTTATGAGGTGTACTTTTTACAGATATATTCTGAAACATTGTCTATTTCAGGGAATAATGTTGATTTGTTAATGGATAGCAAATCAAGTTCCTTAAGTATCTGCTTTTTGTTTGTTATACATAATAAAACATTTCGGTTGTTTAGTTTTAAACGAAGATCGGAGTTTATTTTGTCTGAAACATTTCCCAAAACACCGCAAATTATAAAAGCACCATCTTGCTTTGTTATTCTTTCGTTGTCTTTTTTAGGCAATACAATAAAACAGCCTCCGATATCATCACGCTTAATTCGATTTTCAAAAGCAGGTTTTTCTGTTTTAATCTCATAAATAAATCGGTCAACTATTTCAGGCTTTTCTTGTTTTGCAAAATAATAATCTGCAATTATATCTTGTTCTTCTTTTTTAAACAAAGGTAACGATGACAGAATTGTTACAACATCACTATTATAAAATTTAATTTGACTCGCAGAAGGATTAAAAACAATAACTTCTCCAACACTACTGCTATTGTTTCCTGAAGCAGCAAAATACAATGCCACAAGAGGATTTCTTGTGATATCCAGTAATCTTGTTGGTAATCCGTAGTGTTGCATTTCTACCAAATAGTCTATATGGGATTCACAAGCGTTGAAATTCTTCGGACAATTTATTATTAATTCTTGATATATGTTCTTTTCATTTGCAAATATTTCCGGATTTCTTATTACTGATGGTTCTAATTTATATGATGCTTTTTCGTGTCCTCTATAGAAAAACTTATCTCGGCTTGCATCTAGTTTTTTTAGTGCTTCTAAATATTCTTCAACTGAAGTGATTTCATACGCTTCAACTCTTTCGGTGTCATAAATTACAGTACCAATACAGTTTAAGGAAATGTTTAAAATATCAGATGCATATTCAGCAAAGTTTGCAACCGTTTTTTCATTCTCTTTTTTACCTTTCTTAAACGCACCGAATATCCACGCTGAAATAGAATATATTTCTTCTTTCTGCGTGGTGGTCGTTGTTATACTATCCGCATTGGAGTATTCCATATTGTTACAATTAAAAATTTGGGGCAGTACATCAAAATCACTAGAATCTTTTGCTTTAAATTTATATAATTTTTGAATGTTTATGTTGTTTTTCTTTGCTCTGGATATGATTGAACTGTTGGGTTCAAACAATTCCGCCATATCGCAATAACCAACATTTTTAAATTTAGGCATTAAATAACTAGATAAGATATACCTAACTATTTCATCAACATCACCTTTTAGATCGAAAAAGAAAAACATTTTTACACCGCCAATATAAAATCATTTTAATAATTATAACATTATTCTACAAAATTCTCAACTTATAACGATTATTGCATTTTTCATTCAAGCTATGATTTGTTATATAATAAAAAATTCTAAACGATCTCACATCTGTTGAAAGATCATTCGATTCCACTCTATTTATAATTGGTGGCAGAAAATCAGCAGGCAACATCCGTTGTGGTGTTGCCTGCTTTTCTCATTTGCGCCTCTTTTTAGCCTTTCCTCTTTGACTGTACGGACTTTTCATATGCTTGGACTTTTTGAGGATATTGATTTGTGTCACAAGTTCCTCTTTTGTAAGTGAATCATAGTCGATACCGAGGGTATTGAGATACATTCTGACTTTCTTTTCTTCGTCGCTGCCTTCAAAATTCAGTGCATCCTGCAATTGCTTTTGTGCATCTGCCGCAGGCGAGGTTGTGTCTGCGGTTGTTCTGTCGGTTTTGTGATTCTCACGGATTGTGCTGATAATTCGGTCAAGGTCTTTATGTATCACATGGCTGAAATACTCATCTTCATCAACCTGTGCAAGCTCCAATGTGCGGATATACAAATCGTTTTCATCGGGATTTTTCTCCATTGCCGCATTCCGCACTACTCCGAGCACGGCGTTCAGATCGTTGATTCTCATGTCGGCGATGCGGTCAACATAGATTTCGACATCGGTTAAAAACCGTCTGAAATCTTCATGTGTTGCGATTTCGGATAACAGCCGATTATTTATCTTCCCGCTTTCAAGCAAATCAATCATATCATCACTCAAATGCAGATTATTAATGTCTGCGTTTGGGTGATTTTTTTGTTCCGTCAGACCGAGCAGATAATCGGTTGACACGCCGTAGAATTTTGCAAGCGTCACAAGGTTAAACGGGCTCATATCTTTGTATTCTTCTGTTTCATATTTGCCGAGTGCGGATTTTGATATGCCTGTTTGCTCGGCAAGCTGTTCGAGAGTCAGCTTGTGCTCAATTCTCAAATCTTTTAATCGTTCTTGTATTGTTAGTTTTATATACATTTTATCCCTCCGATTTGCATTATAGCATGGAAATATGAAATTTTTTCGGTTTTTTCCATCCTCTTGGAAATACGGGAAACAATGAAGATTTTCGCTAAAATATAGTCAACGGATAACAAATCCGCAAAAATTGAATGACCGTCTGAAAGTGATATGTTTTTCGGGGAAGTAGGCGATGACCATAGAGAGCGTGCCAAGAGAAACAAAACGCCGTTGAAAAACCGGGGGCAGGAACGGCTTTCAGGAAGAACGGCAAAAAACGCAGATAATTTTCAAATGATGTGAAACCAGCGAACAAATCAATGTTTTGATATGTAAATCCATACAGAACGGCGATACACCAAACAGCGAACACGGTTCACGGCAGAATTAAGCATTTCATCGAACCGCAAACAATC